>JALHUR010000197.1 GCA_022867325.1 Candidatus Aminicenantota bacterium
GGCCATAATTCTGCCCGGACGAACACGGACATGAGAACCGTTGACCGTGGGGGGGTAGAAATAGGGGAATGCCCGGCCGGGATGGCGAGGCGCAGAGCTTCGCGAATATGGCGTTTTTCCACACGACGGAGGAGGAGAAGTCGGGCTTCATGGTCGGGATGAACCCGAGGCGGGGGTATCGGATCATTTAATAAGCTGAGTGTTCGAAATCGGCGCGAGCAATTAGATGTCGCTGAGCTTCGCGCTGACCAGGCGGTTGACTTGGGCGCCGCCTTCTTTTATAAAAGAACGATCATGGACAAACGTCTTCGCGCCGGCGTGGCTATCGCGGCGATCTTTTTCTCCGGCCTCGCATGCCTCGCATTCGCAATTCCCGCCTCCGCCGCCGCGCCGCCTGAAATATTCAAGCCCCTCCGGACGGACACACCTCCCGTGTTGGACGGGAAGCTCGATGACCCCGTCTGGCGGAAGGCGCCGAGCGTTTCGGGCTTCAAGACCTTCATCCCGGATTTCGGCCGCGAGCCCAGTGAGAAGACCGTCGCTTTCATGGCCTATGATGCCGAGAACCTCTATTTCGCCTTCAAGTGCTACGACCGGGAGCCGGATAAGATCAAGGCCTCCATGGCCAACCGGGACACGATCCGGCCCGACGACTTCATCTGCATCAACCTCGACACTTTTAACGACCAGCAGTCGCTCTACGCGTTCTATGTCAATCCCCTCGGCATCCAGACCGACAGCCGCTACGCCGGCGGCCAGGAGGATTTCAGCGTCGACGTCGTCTGGATGAGCGCCGGGCGCCTCGACCCGGACGGCTACTCCATCGAACTCCGCGTCCCGTTCAAGAGCATCCGCTATGCCGGGAAAGCGTGGGTCGAGATGTCCATCTTCTTCGAGCGGCGGATAAGCCGGAGATCCGAACACGGCTCCTATCCTCCGCTCGACCCGGCCCGGGGCTATTTCTTCCTGACCCAGATGATGCCGCTCGAACTTCGCGACATCAAGCAGTACACGCTCCTCGAGGTCCTTCCCGCGTTCACCACCAGCCAAAAATGGGGCCGCGAGGCTGGGACGCTCGAGCGGGGCAAGGCCGCCAGGGACCTCAGCCTGACCGGAAAATACGGCATCACCTCCCAGCTCATCCTGGACGCTGCTTGGAACCCGGATTTCAGCCAAGTCGAGGCCGATGCGGGCCAGGTGGACGTCAACCTCCGCACCGACCTCTTTTTCCCCGAGAAGCGGCCCTTTTTTCTGGAAGGAAACGAAATGTTCCTTCTGGCCGGATCTTCGGGTGAGGACCCGCTTCAGTCAGTCGTCCACACCCGGACGATCGTCGATCCGCGGCTTGGCTTCAAGCTTTCGGGGAAGATCGGGAGAAAAGATACTATCGCTTCGATCTTCGCCCTGGACGAATCGCCGTCGCTCGAATCGTCCTGGGCGGGGAATGACCGGTTCGCCGGCTTCGCCGTCCTCCGCTATAAGCGCGCGCTGGCCGGTGATGGCTTCATCGGAGGTTTCTACACCGGCCGCGAGTACGATGGCGGTTTCAACCAGGTCGCGGGCGCGGACGGCCAGGTCCGGCTGGGGCGGTCGAGCATCCTCGGCTTCCATGGCTTCGGCTCATGGACCCGGGACGTGTCCGAGGCGCCCGCCGCGGACGGCACCGCCCTCGGTTTGGATTATGTCTATGACACCCGGGGGCTCGGCGTGAGCCTCGGATTCCATGATATTTCGCGGGATTTCCAGTCGGCCACGGGTTACCTCACCCGGAACGGCTTGACCAGTCTGCGGGCGGCCCTCCTGCCCCGGATCTATCCGAAGAGCCGGTTCTTCCGCAAGCTCACGCCCCAGCTTTCAGTTTCCGTCCTCAAGGACCTTTATTTCGATATGGTTGAGACGAACGACGCCCTCGCCCTCCAAGCCCTTCTTCCGGGCAACACGACTGTGACCATGATGGGCGTATACGCGACGGAAATCTTCCTCGGCCGGAGGTTCAACACGAGCGGCCTGACCGTCCAATCCTCCAGCCAGGTTTCCAAGAAGCTCTCCGTGCGCGGTCAATATCGGCGCGGCAACGCCATCCGCTATACCGACGAACCCTATCAGGGCTACGGGAACCGGGCCGTGGGGAGCGTCATCTATCAGCCTTCGGAGCAGTTCAACCTGAACCTCAGCCTGACCTACGCCGACCTCTATCGGAAGGAGACAAAGAACAAAGTCTTCGACTACGCCATCGGCCGGGGCCTGCTGACCTACCAGATGAACAAGTATCTCTTCTTCCGGGGTATCGTGGAGTACAACACCTACCGGAAAGAGCTCTTGACGGACCTTCTCGCCTCGTTCACCTACATCCCGGGGACGGTCATCCAGTTCGGCTACGGCTCTCTCTACAACAAGGTCGAATGGGTGGACGGGGAATACCGCGGCGCCGATCGCTTCCTCGAAATGAAAC
>JALHUR010000198.1 GCA_022867325.1 Candidatus Aminicenantota bacterium
GGGAATCAACTCCAGGGAAATCTGGGCAATGGAGAACTTCCTGCCGCCGCTGAAAGTTGCCAAGTAGCCAGCAGAAGTCATTCTGACCAAATCCTGACTAAAACGGGATAGCCTTCAGACCGGCGCGGGGCTATAATTAATCGACATGTCGCGAAAAGCCCGAAAAGTCCGGCTCCGGCCTGGCTCTCACCTGCTGGTGATGTTTTTTGCCACCACGTTCGTGCTGGTGACGGCCCTGGCCTGGATGGGTTGGCAGTTGGTGCGGCAGGACCGCGCGCTGGCCGGCCAGCGCCTCGAGGAGAGGCGAGAGAATGCCGCCGACCTGGCGGTCGCCGCCCTGCAAAGACACTTCTCCCAGCTCGAAGGGGACTTGATGCGGCTGAGCACGGCGGCCGCCCCCCAGTTGCGCGAGCAGGCTTCCGAGTACGCGGCGGGACTGCCCGAAGACAGCATGCTCTTGATTTTCCGCTCCAACGATCTGGAGGGTTTCCCGGAGCACCGGCTGTTGTTTTATCCGAACATCTCCGCGGCGCCGGCCGCGTGGCCCCGTATTTTTGCCGCCGCGGAAGCGTTGGAATTCCAGAAGCAGGACTATTCCAAGGCTGTCGGCGCCTTGCGCCCGCTGGCCCGCCACACCGATCCCACCGTTCGCGCCGAAGCCCAAGCCCGCCTCGGGCGGAATTTGTGGAAGAGCGGGCAGGTGGCCGAAGCCTTGGCCGCCTACGACGAACTAGCCCGGGCCGGATCGACGCCCGTGGCGGGATTGCCGGCGGAACTCGTGGCCCGGGAAGCACGCCTGCTCGTTTTCGAAAAGCAGAAGGACGGGGAGGCGGCTCGGCGAGAGGCGGCGCAGCTTTCGTCCGCGTTGCGGGGCGGCGAGTGGCGCATCAATCGGGCCGGTTACGACTTCTACCTGAGCGAGGCCTGTCGAGGGATGGGCCTAACCTCGCCGGAACCGGCCGAGGCTTTGGCTGCGTCTGCGGCCGCCGAACCGATGTGGGAAGAATGGCAAGCCCTACGCCGCGATGAAAGCAATATCGCCGGCCGCCGCATTTTCTGGCATGCAGACCGGCCGGTGCTTCTGGTGTGGAGGGGCACGCCCGAACGTCTGGCGGTCTTAGCCTTGGGTCGGCGCTACC
The DNA here is from genome assembly GCA_022867325.1 of Candidatus Aminicenantota bacterium. Taxonomy (GTDB): domain Bacteria; phylum Acidobacteriota; class Aminicenantia; order Aminicenantales; family JAFGBC01; genus JAFGBC01. The sequence continues at coordinate 1,140 of JALHUR010000198.1, forward strand.
TGGAATCGCAATGGCTGGAGCCGCTTCTACCGACGCTCGGCCGCTTCGATACGCGTATCGCCCTCACCGACTCCGACGGCCGGGCCGTGTCAGGCCATTTACCGAACGGAAGCGAAACCCAGTCGGTGCGTCTAGCTTCCTCTGTGCAGCTTCCCTGGACCCTGCACGCCGTTTCGGTGGGCGGCGCGGCCACGGCCGGGTTGGCCGCGCGGCGACTTATTGTGACCGGGCTCGCCACCCTGCTCCTGCTGGTGCTTGCCGGAACTTATTTTATCGGCCGCGCGGCGGCCCGCGAGGTGGCGGTGGCGCGGCTGGAATCGGATTTTGTCGCTTCGGTTTCCCACGAATTCCGCACCCCCATCACCGCGCTGCGGCAGTTGAGCGAATTGCTGGCGAGCGGGCGGGTGGAAAGCGACGAGGACCGCCAGGAGTATTACCGCGCCCTAGCCCAGGAAAGCGAGCGCCTGCACCGGCTGGTCGAGGGCCTGCTGACCTTCGGCCGCCTGGAAGCCGGCGCGATGCCCTTCCGTTTCGAGCCGCTGGATGCGGCCGAGTGGCTGCGCTCGGTCGTCGAGGAATTCCAGCGCGACGCCGGGGCGCGCGGATACCGGATCGAGATGCTCGCCGACGGTTCCCCGCCGCGCCTGCGTGCCGACCGGGCGGCGCTCGGCTGTGTGATATGGAACCTCCTTGATAATGCCGTCAAGTATTCACCCGATTGCTTCACCGTTTGGGTGGAGCTGGGCCGGGAAAACCGGCGCGTGGCGATCCGGGTGCGCGACCAGGGCATCGGGATTCCGGAGAGCGAGCAGAAACTGATCTTCAGAAAATTCGTGCGGGGCGCCGCCGCGAAAACCGGCGGCATCCGCGGAGCGGGCGTGGGGCTGGCCATGGCGCGCCAGATCGCGAACGCCCACCAGGGAGAAATCGTAGTGGACAGCCGGCCCGGCGAAGGGAGTACCTTCACTGTCCTGCTGCCCTAACTGGAGTGAACCATGGCCAAGATTTTAGTTGTGGAAGACGAACCCGCCATCGCCTTGGGACTCAAGAACGACCTCAAGCTCGAAGGATATTCCGTGGAGGTGGCCGGGGACGGAGAAACCGCTTTGCGACGCGCCGGCCGGGAAGCGTTCGATCTGATCTTGCTCGATCTGATGCTCCCGCGCAAAGACGGGCTGGCGGTTTGCCGGGAACTGCGGCACGCGGGTGTCCGCACCCCGATCATCATGCTCACCGCGAAAGCCCAGGAGGCCGAGAAGGTCCTCGGGCTGGAGTTGGGCGCGGACGACTACGTGACCAAGCCGTTCAGCCCGCTCGAGCTGCGGGCGCGCGTCAAAGCGATCCTACGCCGCGCCTCCGGGGAGGCACCGGAGGTCTATCGGTTCGGCGACATTGAAGTGGACTTTACGCGCGCCGAAGTGCGTCGCGCGGGCATGGCCATGGATATGACCCCGCTGGAGTTCAAGTTGCTCTCGACGTTCATCCGCCGGCGCGGCCGCCTTCTCACGCGCGAACGGTTGCTGGACGAGGTCTGGAGGCCCGACAGCAGCCCCACGGATCGGGTGATCGACAATCACATCATGAACCTGAGGCGGAAGATCGAGCCGGCTCCGAATGAGTCCCGCTACATCGTGAGCGTGCGCGGCCTGGGATACCGCTTCGACGGGTGACCGCACGGCATCAGCGCACCGCCAAGGAAAGGGTTTGCCTCGTAAAATCAAACCGAATTCAGATCGTTCTCCGATTCGCCCCAGATATGCGCCGCGTAATATGTTCGCGGAGGTGGAAGATGAACAAACTTTTGTTAGCGATGATGATTGGCACGGCGCTGTTGCTGGGCGGCCAGCAAAGCGACCGGCCCGATCAGCAGCTCCAATCCGCGATCAACAAAGAGGTCGTGGAGGGCGATCTGAAGGGCGCGATCGAGCTGTACAAGAAGATCGCCGCGCAGCCCGGCGCCGGCCGCACCACGGTGGCGACCGCCCTGCTGCGGATGGGCCAGTGCCACGAAAAGCTAGGCAACACCGAAGCCCGCGCCGCCTACGAGCGCCTGGTGCGCGACTACGCCGATCAGGCCGTGATTGTGGCGCAGGCGCGGGCGAGGCTGACGGCGATGGGAGGTCCCGGTGGCGCCGGGGGACTCGTCACGCGCCGGATTCTCACCGACGCCTCCGGTGTAGGTGAGGTCCTGACCGGGGACGGTAAATACATCAACCAGATAGACTGGAAAACGGGTGACGTAGTCCAGTTCGACGTTGCCAGCGGACAGCCAAGGCGAATCAAGAATGGGGGGCCCTGGGGCAACGATGACCAAGTTAACGTGGACCATGCCTTCTCGCGCGACGGAAAACAAATCGCATACATCGCCGAAGTCCGTTCGGGTGCGAAGCAATGGGACACTCTCCTGCGGATTCGAAACCTGGACGGCTCGGGCCTTCGGACGCTCTATAGCGAAAGAGATTATATTGAACCTTTGGACTGGTCGCCTGACGGAAGGGCCATCCTCACGAGCCGATATAGAGAAAATGAGAGGGCGGCGGCTGATCTTGTTCTGATCTCGACCGGGGACGGCTCGGTGCGAGCTCTGAGGAACACTCCCGCGGGTTTTGTCGCACTTAATCGGGCCAGCTTCTCCCCCGATGGGCGGTATATCGCGTTCGGTCTTCAGCGCGAAGGCCCTACCCCCCATGGCGACGTCTTCCTGATGACCGCCGACGGCCGGGATGAGGTTGTCATCGCCGGCCATCCCGCGGATGAAAAGCTGTTGGGGTGGACGCCGGACGGAAAAAGCCTGATCTTCCTCAGCGATCGGACGGGGACCTGGGACGTCTGGACAGCCCGCATCACCGGGGGAAAGCAACAAGGAGAACCGGAACTCCTGAAAAGGGACTTCGGCAGTGATTCAAAGCTTCTTGGCTTCGCCCCCGACGGGTCCCTTTATTACAAGTCCGTCACCCGGTTGGGAGGCCTCTTCAGCGGTGCAATCGACGTTGAAACCGGAAAGGTTCTCGCGCCGCCCGCACCGGTTGCGACTCGGTATACCGGCCCCCCGCTCCAGCCAGCATGGTCGCCCGACGGCAGGAACCTGGCCTACATTTCGCGTTGGGGCAGCGGCATGCTTGGAAGCTTTATCCTCACCATCCGGTCCGCCGAAATGGGAGAAGAGCGCTTTCTGAAGCCGCATCTTCTTTTCGTAAACCAGATCTCCTGGGGGCTGGACAACCGTTCCATCATAGCCATCGGGGGTACGTTAACAGGATTTGGAATCTTCCGCATCGATGCCGAAACCAGTGAGGTCACGAAGCTGGCGGATAATGGCGTGGCTCCCAGGCTCTGCCCGGATGGGAAGACCCTGGTTTACGTGAAGGAAGGGCCCATCGTCGTAAAACGCAACCTCGATACCGGCGCGGAGTCGGATGTCGTCAAAATCAGGGGCATCAACTACGACCTCTCGCCCGACGGCAAGGACGTCGTCTTCTGGATGGAAGACGCCGTCAAGATCGCATCCCTCAACGGAGGGGAGCCGCGGGAAGTCTATCGCGGTCCGGCAAAATACGCCCGGTGGACGGGGGACGGTCGAAGAATCATCGTCCAGGCAGGCGGCAGCACCTGGCTGGTTCCGGCACAGGGCGGGACGCCGCTGAAGCTTGAGCTCTCCGTTTCCAAAATGGAGTTCTTCACGCTTCACCCTGACAACCGCCGCTTCGTGTTCAGCGTCAATGAGGGGTTAAAGAGCGAGCTGTGGGTGATGGAGAACTTCCTACCGGCGCTGAAAGTCGCCAAGTAGCCGGTACAACAGCTTGGCAAGGCGAAAGATTCCCGGCGGATGGACGGACGATGCCGGCTTGTAAAAAAATGTAAAATAGGGGGCTTCCATTTGACCGGCTTTCCCCGGCTGTGCTATATGTGAATAGAAGAACGGCGGGTGCGGAGAAACACAAGAGCTTTTCGGGGGGGAGCTGAAAGGTCATGACCCGGCGCTTTAAACACGTTTCAGCCAGGACCAAAATCCTCCTGTTCGCCTTCCTTTTCATCATCCTGCCGAGCGGAATCCTCGGTTATCTCGGGTTGAAGTCCATCGGGAACCGGGGCCTGAGCCTCAAGGAAAACTACCGGAGCATGGCCCGGTTGA
>JALHUR010000019.1 GCA_022867325.1 Candidatus Aminicenantota bacterium
AAGCCCTTCCCGATCCGCCGCTTCGAGAAGCTTCCGGGCGGCTGGGGCATCATGGCCGACGATATGGCCGCGGGGGTCCTGAGCTTTGTTCTTCTGCGTCTCTATTTCATCCTGAAATAGATCATTAGGAGTCGCCATGGCCAAGACAATCCGGATCGAAATCATCGCCGTCGGCAGCGAGCTCCTCTCTCCCTATTACCAGGACACGAACTCCCTTTATCTGACCCAGCGCCTGAACGAGCTCGGTCTCGGCGTCGTCCGCAAGACCATCGTCGGCGACGACGAAGCGTCCCTCGTCCGCTGTTTTCGGGAGGCCCTCAAACGCCCTGGTTTCGTATTCACGATGGGAGGCCTGGGACCGACCGAGGACGACCGGACGCGCGAGGTCTGGGCCCGCGTCCTGGGCCGAACGCTCGTCTTCCAGCCGAAGATCTTCGACCATATCCGGAGACGGTTCAAGCGGCGCGGCCTGACCCCGCCCGCCTCTAACCGCAAGCAGGCTTTCATCCCCAAGGGCGCCCGGATCCTGCCCAACAAGAACGGGACGGCGCCCGGCCTGTGGATCGAGGATTCCGGACGAACCCTCGTCCTCCTCCCCGGCCCTCCCGCCGAGCTGAAGCCCATGTTCCAGGATCTCGTCTGGCCCCGCCTTCAGAGGCTCCGCCGGGGCCACTCCATCCGCCGCGTCCTCAAGCTGACCGGCCTCGGCGAATCCGTCCTCGAGTCCGAGATCGCCGACCTCTACCCCAAGGACGATCCCCTCTCGGTCACGATCCTGTCCAGCCCGGGCCAGATCGAGATCCATATTTACGGACGGACGGACCGCAGCCGGTCCTCTCTCGTCCGCAAGGCCCGCCTGCTCGAGAAGGCTTTCTCGGACAGGCTCGGCGACTTCATATTCTCGAATAGCGGCGAGGACCTTGAAGAGGTCGTGGCCGGGTTGCTCAAGGCCCGGCGCAAAACTCTGGCCGCCGCCGAATCCTGCACGGGCGGGCTCCTCTCCCACCGCCTGACCAACGTCCCGGGCAGCTCCGAATACTTTTTGGAGGGCGTCATCGCCTACGGCAACGAAGCCAAGACGTCGCGGCTCGGGGTCCCGGCCGCCCTCATCCAGCAGCACGGCGCGGTCAGCGCCCATGTCGCCCGGGCGATGGCCGAAGGCGTCCGGCGGCGTTCCCTGTCCCACTTCGGACTCGCCGTCACCGGAATCGCCGGCCCATCCGGCGGGACGCCCCAGAAGCCGGTCGGCCTCGTCTACACGGCCCTGGCTTGGGACACCGGCACCCAAATCGAAAAGAACCTATTCCTCGGCTCGCGGGAATATATCAAGTTCCAATCGACCCAGAAAGCCCTCGACATGCTGCGGCGGCATCTCCTCTTGACCGGAAAGAAACCGGCCGTCCGCATCCGCGGCCGCAAGGGAAGAAGGATAAAAGGAAAAGTAAAATGAGGACATTCATCGCCATCGACCTCGACCCCGCCCTCAAGGAACGGGTCGCCCTCCTCGTCCAAAAATTGAGCCGGGCCAATCCCAACGTCAAATGGATCGGCTCAGACTCGATGCACCTGACCCTCAAGTTTCTGGGGGAAATCAGCGAAGCCCAGGCCGAAGAGGTCAAGGCGGCGCTGCAGGCCGTCGCCGGCCGGCACCATCCTTTCGAGCTCGGGCTCAAGGGCACCGGAACCTTTCCGCCCGGAAGCCGCAACCCCCGCGTCCTCTGGGCGGGCTTCGAACCGCGCGAAGAGCTCACCGCTCTCCAAGCGGAGATCGAAGATGAGCTGGCCCGAAAGGGCTTTCCCAAGGAGGATCGGCCTTTCCATCCCCATCTGACGCTGGGACGGGTCAAGTCGAGCCTGGACATCCAGAAGACCCTCCTCGAGCTCGAGGGTTGGAAGGAATTCGAGTTCGGCTACATGGGCGCCAAGACGGTGACTTTCTTCGAGAGCACACTCACGCCCGAAGGCGCCCGCTATACGGTCCTGGGGGAATACCAGCTCGCTTGATGAAAATGAAGATCGCATTCGCCATCTTCTCCTATCTTCTGGGGGCCGTGCCCAGCGGCTACCTCCTGTTCCGCCTCCACGCCCGAAGGGACATCCGGCGGTTCGGAAGCGGCAACACCGGCGCCACCAACGTCCTCCGTCTCAAGGGGTGGAAAGCGGCCCTGCCGGTGGCCTTGGCCGATATTCTCAAGGGGGCCCTGCCTCCCTTTCTCGCCCTCCGTCTTTTCCAGGATCACCGGCTCGCCCTCATCGCCGCCTTGCTGGCCGTGGTCGGCAACTGTTTCCCCGTTTACATCAAGTTCCGGGGCGGCAAAGGCGTCGCGTCCACGGTCGGCGCCCTCCTCGTCCTCGGCTGGTGGCAGCCGGCCGCGATCGCGCTGGCCGTCTTCGTCGGGACAATCGGCGCGACCCGCTTCGTTTCGCTCGGATCGCTCTTGGCCGCCCTGTCGATACCGTTCACGGCGTTCTTCCAGAAACGCGACCCCGGGCTCGCCGTCTGGGGGTTCGCCGTTTTCGTCTTGATCGCGCTGCGCCATCACGCCAACATCGGCCGGCTCCTCGACGGCCAAGAACGAAAATTCGGCCGCCGCGAGGAGACAGGGTCCTCATGAAAGCCTGCGTCGTGGGCGGCGGGAGCTGGGGATCGGCTTTCGCCCTCCATCTGGGCCGGATCGGGATCCCGACCCGTCTCTGGATCCGGGAGGAGGAGATCCGTCTCGAGTTCGCCGAGCGAGGGACAAACAGTATGTTCCTGCCCGGGTTCGTCTTCCCTTCCCAGGTCGAATTCTTCAATGACATAGCCGCCGCTCTGGAAGGCTGCGAAACCGTGTTCGTGGCCGTGCCCTCCCAGTACTTCCGGAGCGTCTTCGCCCGGATGGCCCCCCATTTGGACAAGGCGCACGGGATCGTGAGCCTGACCAAGGGTATCGAGGAGGGAACCCGGAAGCGGATGTCGGAAATCGTGGAGGAAGTCCTGGCGCCCTTGGGCCGGCGGCCGGTCGCCGCCCTGTCGGGCCCGAGCTTCGCCCGCGAAGTCGCCCAGGGCCAGGCGACCGCCGTCGTGGTCGCATCCGAAGACAACGCCGTCGCCCGGCATGTCCAACACCTCGTCTCGAACCTAAACCTCCGCGTCTACACCTCTCCCGACATCCGGGGGGTCGAGCTGGCCGGAGCCGTCAAGAACGTCATCGCCATCGCGGCCGGATTGGCCGACGGACTCGAGGCGGGGCGCAACTCGCTGGCCGCCCTGATGACGCGGGGGATCCATGAAATGACCCGGCTCGGGCTTCGGCTGGGCGCCCGGGCCGAGACGTTCTCGGGATTGGCCGGCATCGGAGACCTCATCCTGACCTGCACGGGCGCCCTCAGCCGCAACCACTATGTCGGGTTCGAGCTGGGCCGCGGACGCAGCCTGGAAGCCATCAGGTCGGGGATGACCATGATCGCCGAGGGAATTATCACGACCCTTTCCGTCCACGAGCTGAGCTGACAGCTTGGGGTCGAGATGCCCATCTGCGACCAGGTCTATGAGGTCCTCTACCGCGGAAAGCCGCCCGCGCGGGTTCTCAGCGACCTGATGTCCCGATCCCTCAAGAGCGAGCACGGGGACCTCTTGGGACCGGACGCCGAAGAATAAGGAGTGAACGATGAAAAAACTGAAATCCAAAACCCTTGTCCTTCTCCTGGCCTGCCTGCCTCTCGCCCTGTGCGCCTCTGCCCAGAAGAGGCTGGATCGGGCCCGCGAGAAAGACCCCCAATACCAGTACAACCTGGGCTCTTTCTACCTCAACAACAACGAGATCGATCAGGCCATCCGCGCCTTCGACCGGGCGATCGAACTCAATCCGCGCCTCCACCTCGCCTACAACGGACTCGGGCTTGCCCACTCGATGAAGGGAAACCTGAGCGAGGCGGCCAAATCCTTCGAAAAATGCCTCGAGGTCAACCCCCAGTTTTCGGAGGCGCGCAACAACCTGGGGATGACCTATCAGGAGCAAGGCTACCTCGACAAGGCCGAAGACCAGTACAAGAAAGCCGCCGCCGATCTCGCCTATCAGACCCGGGAAATGCCCTACTTCAACCTGGCCCGCCTTTACTTCGCCAAGGGGCTGAACGAAACGGCCCTGGACACGGTCCAGAAAGCCCTCCTGGCCAACGGTAAAATGGTCCTGGCCTACAACCTCAAGGGAATGATCCTGGAGAAGATGGACCGGCTCCCGGAGGCCATCACCGCCTATGAGATCGCGGCCCGCAAGATTCCGGACGAAGCCACTTTCAGCTACAACCTGGCCGTCGCCTATTTTAAAAACAACGAGCGGGACAATGCGCGCGAAACGTTCGAGAGGATCCTGCCCAAAGTAACGGACGCCGTCATGCGGGACCGGATCCTCCAGTATCTCGAGCTTTTAAAATAAAATAGCCGCCGCCGATGAACACCCTGGCCAGGTTTTTTCAGCTGGCCTGCAAGACCTCGCCCCGGATCAAGCCTTCCCTGTGGAAACTCTTTTATCAATACCTGGTCAGGATGGACAGGGATAACGAGCTGCTCTTCATGAATTACGGGTTCGCCCACCTGGACGGAAACGGGAGCAAGCTCGTCCTGGAGGATGCGGATCAAAAACATTTTTTCTGCATTCAGCTCTATCACTACGTGACAAGCTCCGTGACCCTCTCGAATTCGGACGCGCTCGATATCGGCTGCGGCCGCGGAGGCGGGCCGTCTTTCCTAGCCCGATATCTCGGCCCCAGAAGAATGGTCGGGTTGGACTTTTCCAAAAAGGCCGTGGATTTCTGCGCCCGGCACTATTCCCACCCGGCGCTCTCCTTCTCGCACGGAAAGGCCGAAGCGCTCCCCTTCGAGGAGAGCTCGTTCGACTTTGTCCTGAACATCGAATCCTCGAGATGCTACAGTTCCATGTCCGGCTTTCTCGACGAGGTCCGAAGAGTTCTTCGTCCCGGCGGCCGCTTTCTCTTCGCCGACTTCAGGCATAAAAATGAGATTCCGGCCCTCCGGAAACAAGTCGCCGCTTCGGGACTGAAGCTCGTCAGGTGGGAACGGATAACGCCGAATGTTTTTCGGGCTCTTGAGCTGGATCACGACCGCAAATATGACCTTTTAAAGAAAAAGGTGCCGCCTCTGCTGACCCCGATGGTGGCCGATTTCATCGGCACCAAGGGCTCGTCCATCTACCGTCTGCTGCAGTCCGGGGACAACGAATATCTCCACTGCGTCCTGCAGAAGGAATGGCGGGCCTAAAGCTTAGGCTCAGGTTCCTTCCTGCCACTCGGTTAGATATTTTTTCTGATCGGCCGTCAGGACGTCGATCTTGGCACCCATCGAGCCGAGCTTCATCCGGGCGATCGCCTCGTCGATCTTCTTGGGGACGGGGAAGACATCTTTGGCCAGCTTCTTCCCCTCCCGGCGCAGGAACAGTGTGCTCATGGCCTGGTTGGCGAAGCTCATGTCCATGACCATGGCCGGATGGCCCTCGGCCGCGGCCAGGTTGATGAGCCGCCCCTCGCCCAGCAGGCTGACCTTTTTTCCGCCCCGGAGCGTGAATTCGTCCACAAAATCCCGAACCCTGCGTTTGGACTTGGCCAAGGCCTTGAGGGCGGGGATGTCGATCTCGACGTTGAAGTGGCCGGAGTTGGCGACGATGGCCCCGTTCTTCATGGCCTTGAAGTGCTCGCGGCGGATGACGCCCTTGTTGCCGGTGACCGTGACGAAGACGTCGCCGATCGCGGCCGCCCGGCCCATCGGCATGACTTCGAACCCGTCCATGACGGCCTCGATCGCCTTGATCGGGTCGATCTCGGTCACGATGACCTTCGCCCCCATGCCCCTGGCCCGCAGGGCGAGCCCGCGGCCGCACCAGCCGTAGCCGGCGATGACGAAGTTGAGACCGGCCAGCAGGACGTTGGTCGCCCGCAGGATCCCGTCGATCGTGCTCTGCCCGGTCCCGTAGCGGTTGTCGAAGAGGTGCTTGGTGTCGGCGTCGTTGACGGCGATGATCGGGTACTCCAGGACTTTGTTCCGCGCCATGCTTTTAAGACGGATGACGCCCGTCGTCGTCTCTTCGGTCCCCCCGATGATGCCCTTGAGAAGGGCGCGGCGCTTGGAGTGGATGGTCGAGACAAGGTCGGCCCCGTCGTCCATCGTGATCTGGGGCCGGACATCCAGGGCCTGGTTGATGTGGCGATAATAAGTCCGATTATCCTCGCCATTGATGGCGAAGACCGCAATCCCAAAATTCTTGACGAGCGCCGCGGCAACGCTGTCCTGGGTACTGAGCGGATTCGAGGCCGTCAGCCGGACCTCGGCCCCGCCGGCCTTGAGGGTCTGCATCAGAATGCCCGTCTCGCTCGTGACGTGGAGGCAGGCGGCGACGCGCAGTCCCTTGAGGGGCTTGGCCTTGGCGAATTTGTCCTGGATGGAGCGGAGGACGGGCATGGACTCGGCCGCCCACTCCATTTTCAGGGTCCCGGCTTTGGCCAGCTTCAGGTCCTTGACGTCATAGTTTTTCGGCATTGTTTGTCTTCTTTCCTTGTTTTCTCTTTTTCCGCGACGGCACGGGGCCTTAGAGGCCGGCCCCCTTGCGGAGAATCTTGGCCTTATCGGTTCTCTCCCAAGTGAACTCGGGCTCGTTCCGTCCGAAATGGCCGAAAGCGGCAGTTTTTTTATAGATGGGCCTGAGGAGGTCGAGGGACTTGATCATGCCCTTGGGGGTCAGCTGGAAGTTGGCTAGGACGAGCTCTTTGATCTTATTCTCGCTGATTTTGGCCGTTCCGAATGAATCGACCATGATCGAGACCGGCTGGGCGACACCGATGGCGTAGGCGAGCTGGACTTCGATCTGATCGGCGATCCCGGCCGCGACGATGTTTTTGGCGATGTAGCGGGCCATGTAGGAACCGGAGCGGTCGACCTTGGAGGGATCTTTCCCCGAATAAGCCCCGCCGCCGTGTTTCCCGAATCCGCCGTAGGTGTCGACGATTATCTTACGGCCGGTGAGGCCGGTATCGGCCAAGGGCCCGCCTTGCTCGAAACGGCCCGTCCCGTTGATGATGATCTTGGTCTCCTTATCCAGGAGGGCGGCCGGGATGACTTTTTTGACGACCTCTTTTTTGAGGTCGTCCCGGAGGTCATCGATCTTGACCTTTTCGTTGTGTTGAGCGGCCAGGACGACGGCCTCGATCCGGCGCGGCTTCCGGCCTTCGTACTCGACGGTAACCTGGGATTTTCCGTCCGGCCTGAGATAGTCGAGGATCTTCTCGCGGCGGATCGTGCTCAGCCGGTGGACGAGCTTGTGGGCAAGCATGATCGGAAGGGGCATGAGCTCCTCGGTCTCCCGGCAGGCGTAGCCGAACATGAGGCCTTGGTCGCCCGCTCCCTGTTCGTGGTCCCGGGACTCGTCGACGCCCATGGCGATGTCCGGGGACTGCTCATGGACGGCCGACAGGACGGCGCATGTCTCGTAATCGAACCCGTAATGGGCCTTCGTGTAGCCGATCTCCTTCACGGTCCTTCGGACGATTTTCTGAAAATCGCAATAGCCGTTTGTCGTGATCTCGCCCGCGATCAGGACGAGGCCGGTCGTGACCAGGGCCTCGCAGGCGACCCGGCTATTGGGATCCTGGCCGAGCAGGTCGTCCAGGACGGCATCCGAGATCTGGTCGCAAATCTTATCGGGATGACCTTCGGTCACCGATTCCGACGTAAAAAAATGCTTTCCGTCCTTGCTCATTCGTTTACCTCCATCTCTGACTCGCCGAAACGGTTAATGACGATAGCACAAACGTACCATTTATTCAACAAGGGTTTTTTTTAGGACAGGCGAAGCCGATGGGGCTGCCCGGGTTGTCCCCCGTCCGCGTTTTATGGTATGAATGAGGCGTTGAATACCGTGACTGAGAAGCGGACGGAGCGAAGGTTCAAGGGACTCCGGAGCCTGGCTTGCGGATGCGTCTTGATCGTCGGGTTCGCCTCCTTGCTGCAGCCTCAGGCCAAAACAGCCTTCCCGGTCACGACCTATAATCTCCGCAACGGCCTCCAGGTTATCCTGGCCGAGGATCACAGCCTGCCCGTCGTCTCGGTCGTCGTCGCCTACCGGGTCGGTTCGATCCGGGAGAAGCCGGGCCTGACCGGCCTCGCCTATTTTCTCCAGAAACTCATGTTCCAAGGCTCCCAAAACGTCGGCCCCCTCCAGCACATCTCCCAGATCAACCGCGTCGGCGGCGACATCAACGCCACGACGTCCGAGGAACTCACCCTCTTCTATCAGACGGTCCCCTCCAACCAGCTCCCCATCATCCTCTGGCTCGAATCCGACCGGATGCGCTATTTGGACATCCGGCCCGCGACCATCGAGCGGGTCCGGGCCAGCCTGATCGAGGAGATCGTCGAGCGCAGGGCGTCCGAGCCCTACTGGGACAGCAACCTTCTGTTCGACCAGGTTCTCTTCCCCAACTTCCCCTACGGTCATCCGGTCATAGGTTTCGAGGAGGACGTCCTGGCTCTGACCATGGAAGATATCTCCGATTTTTATATCGATTACTACGCGCCCAATAACGCCGCCCTTTGCCTGAGCGGCGACATCCAGCTCCCCCGGGCCCGCGAACCGATCTCCCGTTATTTCGAAACCCTTCCCCGGGACTCCGACATCCCCGACCTTCCGCCCGGACCTCCCCGGGAGCGGAGGGGCGAGACCCAGACCGTCCGGAACTACCTGGCCCCCTCACCGGCCTTCCACCTCGGATTTCCGATCGCCGCCCCCGGCACCAGGGATTTCACCATCCTGACCGTCCTCGACTACATCCTGATGCGGGGCGAAACGTCCCGCATTCCGAGGAGAATCCTCCAGAAGGAGCGATTGGCGATCGAAATCAACGGGGGCATCGAAAAGCGGCGCGACCGGGCCGCCTTCCGGATCTTTGCGGTCAACAACAACGACCTCATGGTCGAACGCTGCCGGGACGCGATGCTGTCCGAACTGGGAAAGGTCAAGACGGGCTTTGTCGGGCAAGACGAGCTGGCCAAAGCCAAGGCCATGCTCAGAATGGACATGGTCCGCCGGACGGCGACCTCGCTCGAGAAAGCGCTCTTCCTCTGCGAATCCGTCCTGACCCAGCCCGGGTTCAGCGACTTCGCCAGCGAGCTCGAAAAATACCTGAGCGTGACGCCCTCGGAGATCGTCGGCGTCGCGAACCGCTATTTCAAGGACACGGACGCCCTCGTCCTCAACATCCAGAAATGAAAGATTCGGCCCGGACCCGGTCTCTCCTCCTCGCTCTCGGGATCTGGGCGGCGCTCCTGGCCGGGGCCGCGCCGGGAGCGGGCCAAGAGAGATTCCGAAGGTCCCAACCCAACCCGGATCCGCTGCCTCAGCTCCGCCTGCCGGCCATCGAGACCCACCGGCTCTCCAACGGCCTTCTGCTGGCCGTCTGTAAGAGGGACCGCCTTCCTCTCATCAGCCTCCAGCTCATCATTCTGGCCGGGGAGGCCCAGTCCCCCGACGACGTGCCGGGGACGGCGACGCTCGCCGCACGGTTGATTCAGCAGGGTACGGACCTCATCTCCGCGGAGGAGGTCAAGGCCCGGATCGAGGCCATCGGCGGGGAATTCTCGACTTCGACCCAGCTCGATGATTCCCTGTTCACATTCAACTTCCTCGAGGACCATTTGGATAAGGCGCTCGAGATCCTGGCCCCCCTCATCCTCCAGCCGTCTTTCCCCAGACGCGAGCTGGACGTCGTCAAGCGGACGATGCGCTACGCCCTTCTCGAAAGGGACAAGGATCCCGAGTTCCTGGCCAAACGCCAGCTCCTCCGCCTCCTTTTTCCGAAACACCCCTACCGCAAGGGCATCTTCAGCGATGATGTCATCAAGGCCATCGGGCGGCCTCACGTCCAAGCCTTCTACGACGCCAACTACAGACCCAACAACGCCATTATGGTCTTGAGCGGCAACCTGAGCCTGACGACGGCCACCGGCAAGGTCAGCCACTACCTGAACACCTGGCGGCCCAAGGATATCGTCCGGCCGCCGGTCGCGCCCCCCGAGCCGAATCTCAAGGAGCGGATCTGCCTGATCGACAATCCCCAGACCCGGGACGCGACGCTCTCGATCGGCACGGTCATCGGGCCGGCCTCGGACGCCGATACCCTCCCCCTCGAGATCCTCAGCCAGGTCCTGGGCGGAACGCCGACGAGCCGCCTGTTCATGAACCTGCGCGAAACGAAGGGCTACGCCTTCTTCGCCTTCAGCGAGCTCGATCTGTTCAAGAACTGCGGCCTGTTTCTGGTCCGAGCCCGGGTCCGACCCGAATTCTGCGGGATTTCGATCCGGGAGATTCTGGGGGAGATCGCCGGGATCGTCGAGGAACAGGTCCCCTCCTACGACATCGAGCAGGCCAAGAGCCGCCTGATCGGAAACTTCCCGCTTCGGATCGAAGCCTTCGACCAGCTCGCCTTGCGGGTCGCCCAGATCAAGGCCTTCAACCTGGGCGAGGAGAGCTGGAACCGTCACTACGAGGTCATCATGCTCGTCAACGCCGAAACCGTTACCAGGGCGGCTCAAAAATATCCGCTCCGGACCCCGGTCGTCGTCATCGCCGGCGACAAGAATATTCTCGTCGACTATCTCCACGATTTCGAAAATATCGAGGTCTACAACGCCAAGGGCGTCTTCCAGTACAACCTGACCCGAGGAGGGAAAGAATGAAACTCGTCGAGTGCGTCCCCAACTTCAGCGAGGGCCGCGACCGGGACAAGATCAACGCCATCACCCGGGAAATCGCGGCGACGCCCCAGGTCAAGCTCCTCGACGTCGATCCCGGCGATACGACCCACCGGACGGTCGTGACCTTCATCGGAACGCCCGAGGCCGTCAAGGAGGCCGCTTTCAAGGCCATCCGCAAGGCCGCCGAAGTCATCGATATGCGGACCCATAAGGGAGCCCACAGCCGGATCGGCGCGACCGACGTTTGCCCTTTCGTGCCGGTCTCCGGAGTCACCATGGAGGAATGCGTCCGGCTCGCCAACGAACTCGGCGAGCGGGTCGGCCGCGAGCTGGGCATCCCGGTCTACCTCTACGAGGAGGCCGCCAAGAGCCCGGAGCGCCGCAACCTGGCCAACATCCGGGTCGGCGAGTACGAGGGGCTGGCCGACAAGCTGGCCCGGCCCGAATGGGCGCCCGATTACGGAGCTCCCGTCTTCAACGCCAAGGCCGGGGCGACCGTCATCGGCGCCCGCGAGTTTCTGATCGCCTACAACATCAACCTCAACACCCGAGACCGCAAGCTCGCCCACGAGATCGCCGTCGATCTCCGCGAAATGGGCCGGCCTAAAAAGGACAAGGACGGCAAGGTCGTCAAGGACGCCTCCGGTACCACCGTCATGACGCCGGGCAAGTTCAAATCAATCAAGGCGGTCGGCTGGTACATCGAGGACTACGGGACGGCCCAGCTCTCGATCAACTTCACGAATTACATGATTTCACCCGTCCACCTCGTCTTCGACGAGGCCTGCCGGCTGGCCGAGAAGCTCGGCCTCCGCGTCACCGGCAGCGAGCGGGTCGGCCTGATTCCGATGGAGGCCCTGCTCATGGCCGGCCGCCACTACCTCGAAAAGCAGGGGAAGAGCGCGGGCTGGCCCGAGGAAGAGCTGATCCGGGTCGCGGTCCGCTCGCTCGGGCTCAACGACGTCGCCCCCTTCGACGCCCGGAAGAAAATCATCGAATATCAATTCGCGGACGCTTCCGGGTCGCTGGCCGAGCTCAACCTTCGAGCCTTCGCGAACGAGCTTTCGACGGATTCGCCGGCGCCGGGCGGCGGAAGCGTGGCCGCCCTGTGCGGGGCGCTGTCGGCGGCGCTGTCCTCGATGGTCGCCAACCTGACGGTCGGAAAGAAAGGCTACGAAAAGGCCCAGAAGGAGCTCAAGGCGCTGGCCGTCCGGGCCCAGAAGCTCAAGGACGAGATGCTCCGGGCGGTCGACCTCGACTCGGCCGCCTTCAACAAGGTCATGGACGCCTTCAAGCTCCCCAAGGGAACCGAGGCGCAGAAAGCGGAGCGGGACAAGGCCGTCGAGGCCGCCACCAAAGAGGCGACTCTCGTCCCCTTCCAGGTTCTCGAAGCGAGCATCGCCCTGATGAAAATGGCCAAGAAGGCCGCGATCAAGGGAAACAAGAACTCGCTGAGCGATGCGGGTGTGGCCGGACTTGCCGCCCAGGCCGCCGGCGAAGGCGCTTACTTCAACGTCCGGATCAACCTCCCCGGCATCCAGGACGCGGAATTCAAGAGCCGGATCAAGAAACAGGCCGTTTCCCTCAAGAAGAAGCTCTGCAAGCTGGGCGACGAGGTCCGGGCCGTCGTCGAGAGGGATCTCCGCAAGAGCTGACAAGAGCTGAACGGCTATCCTTTTTTCGATTCCCTCTCGAACATCTGTTGGAGGAACTCGGACGCTTTATTTCCCATCGTCCGCTAATCGCGTGGAGCAGGATCCGCCTACTTGAAAACCGTCTTCCTTCTCAAAACCAGGAGCGCGGCGAATATGAAGAAAGAAAGGACAACGATGGCGCCGGAGGCCGGGAGGTCCAGGTAAAGGGCGGCCGCGAGACCGCCGGCGACCGAGACGACAGCGACCGCGCACGAAATCAGAATGGCCCCCTTAAAATGAGAGGCGGCCCGCAGCCCCGCCGCAGCCGGTATGACCAGCAGGGCCGAGACAAGGAGGACGCCGACGACCTTCATTCCTAGGACTACGGTCACGGCCGTGAGCGCGGTGAGACCCGCTTCGAGCCGCTCGACCCGGACGCCCGAGGCCTTGGCGATCTCGGGATGGAAGGCCATGGACATGAGAGGACGGTAGCGGACGACGACGACACCGATGACAAAGAGCGCCAGCCCGGCCGCCAACGCGACCTCCGCGGGCGTAATGGCCAGGATCTCGCCGAACAGAAACCCGAACAGCGACGCGTTGTAGCTCTTGGCCAGCGAAGCCAGGATGATTCCCGTCGCCATCCCGACCGAGCTTACGATGCCGAGGGCCGTGTCGCTGTGGACGCCCGCCCTCTCCTTGAGCTTGACGAGTAGAAAGGCCGCGGCCAGGGACACGGCCAGGGCCAGGCCGAGCGGCAGGAGGCGGGCCCAGAGGCCGAGCGCGACCCCCGCGAAGGCGACGTGGGACAAGCCGTGGCCGATCATGGCGTCCCGCTTCAGGATCAGAAAGACGCCCAACACCGCGCAGGCGATCCCGAGCAGGAGGCCGGCCGCGAGCGCCCTCTGGAGGAATCCCAAGGTCCACAGTTCGCCCATGTCTCTCCCTCAATGCTTGTGCGAGACGAGGTGGTGGCCCCCCGACAGGAGGTCCCGGAACGCCTGGGAGCGGCAGAACTCCTCATGGGAGCCGTGATAGACGAGGGTCCGGTTGAGACAGGCGACCTTGTTCACGTTGCGGTCGACGATCCCGATGTCGTGGGTGACGAGCGCGATCGTGATGTCCTCCTCCCGGTTGAGCCGGCCGAGCATGTCGTAGAAGTGTTCGACCGTCTCGGGATCGACGCCGGCCGTCGGCTCGTCGAGGAGCAGGAGCCGGGGCCGGTTGACGATGGCCCGGGCGATGAACACTCGCTGCTGCTGCCCGCCCGAAAGGCTCCCGATCCGGCGCCGGAGATGCTCCTCCATACCGACCTGGGCCAGGGCCCCCCGGACGGCCGCGTCTTCCTTCTTCTTTCCGGCCGCGTCCCAGGGTCTGACCGAAGACAGTCCGAGGCCCACGACTTCCCGAACCGAGGCCGGGAAAAAGGGATCGATATGGGTCGCTTTCTGGGGGACGTAGCCGATCGAAGCCCGGTCGGAGATCTCGTCGACGGGCCGGTTCATAAGCCGGATCCCGCCTTGATCCGGCCGGAGGAGGCCGAGGATGAGCTTGAGGAGGGTCGTTTTCCCGGAGCCGTTCGGGCCCAGTACGGCCAGGAACTCTCCTTCCCGGATTTCGAATGAAATGTCGCTTAAAACGGGATGACCGGAATAGGCGAAGGAGACCGCCTCGACCGAAACGAGCGTTTCGGCCGCCTTCCTTTTTTCAGCGGTCTTGACAGCCATCCAGCAAACTCTTCAGGTTGTCTTTCATGATGTCGATGAATCCACGGCCCCGCCCGAGGTCTTCGAGCGACGGATTATGGCCGGAATTAAGGGGAAGCATCCGGGCGCCGATCTCGCGGCAAAGGGCGGCCGCCAATTTGGCCGGCTCGCCGACCTCGCTAAAGACGACGCGGATATTCCGCGCCTTGGCCAGCCGGACGATCTCGACCATACGGGCCGGCGTCGGCTCGGCGTCGGGGCTGAGGCCGTAGAGGGAAACCTGCTCGAACCCGTAGCGGGCCAGCAGCCGGCCGAAGGCGGCGTGCCCGGCCAGAATGACCGTCCGCTGCCGGCAGGAGGCGAGGCTTTCCCGGAAGAGGCGGTCGAGGTCCTCGATCTTGGCTTTATAGCCGCGGGCGTTCTCGGCGAATAGGGCGGCGCCGGAAGGATCGATCTCCGCGAGCGCGTCTCCGATCCGGTCGACGAGATCGAGGTCCATCCCGAAGTCGAGCCAGATATGGGGGTCCTGGCCGTCACGCCCGGTATCCGCTTTTTGGGCCTCCGATTCGAGGCCCCGGCCGAGCTCGAGAATCCGGAAGCGAGGGCGGCCCAGGCCGCGCAAAATGTCGCCGACCCATGGTTCCAAGCGGAGACCTACATGGATGAATAGATCGCAGGAAGCGAGCTTAAGAACGTCACCGGCCCTCGGCTGCCAGGTATGGACCTCGCTGCCGGGCGGGAGGAGCAGGCTCGCCTCTCCCCTGCCTCCGGCCACGGCCCGGGCGAACTCCATGATCGGATAGACCGTGGTCACGATTTTGATTTTTTTCCCGCCCGGTTCGCCGCCGAACGCCGGAGACAAGATAAGGAGAAGAACGGAGCCCAAGGCTAAAACAGTCGTCGCGGTTTTTGACGGTTTCAGTTTCATGCCTTTTCTGAATGGAGGTATTATACCCTGTTATCGTCTTGAATCGAATAACCTTTTATGGCATCATAGCTTGGCCATAGGAAATTCACGAGGGAGGCTTCGCATGCCGACAAATTTCAGCCAGCTTAAACCGCCGCTTCTCTGGAAGCATTTCGAGAAAATCCTGACCATCCCCCACTGCTCCGGGCACGAGCAGGCCATCGGCGACTACATCATCTCCGTGGCCAAGGCGAACGGGCTCGAAGCTCATAAGGACAAGGTCGGAACCGTCCTGGCCGCCAAAAAGGCGAGCGCCGGCCGCGAGAAATCCGCGGGCATCGTCCTCCAAGCCCACCTGGACATGGTCTGCGAGAAGAATTCCGACACCGTCCATGACTTCGCCAAGGACCCCATCCAAACCGAGATCAAGGGCGACTGGCTCCAGGCCAAGGGCACGACCCTCGGTTCGGACAACGGGATCGGGATCGCCGCCTGCCTGGCCGTCATGGAGGATAAAGACCTCATCCACGGCCCGCTCGAGTTCCTGTTCACGGTCGAGGAAGAAACGGGGCTGACGGGCGCCAACAAGCTCGAGCCCGGCTCCCTCAAGGGAAAGATGCTCTTCAACCTGGACAGCGAGGAGATCGGAGCGTTCACTATCGGCTGCGCGGGCGGCGCGGATTCCGAAGTCTTCCTTCCCCTCGCTTGGGACAAGGCGTCGGGAGCGGCCCACCGGCTCAAAGTTTTCGGCTACCGGGGCGGACACTCGGGGCTGGATATCCACACCGGCCGCGGCAACGCCATCAAACTCCTGGCCAGGATCCTGGACCGGGCCCGCCGTCAATCGGACTATGGACTGGCCGGGATCGAAGGCGGGAACAAGCACAACGCCATCCCCCGCGAAGCCTGGGCCGACCTGGTCGTCCCCCCCGACAAAGTCGAGGGATTGAAATCCCTGATCGAGAAGACCTTCGCCGAGATCCGCGTCGAATACCAGGCCGTCGAGAAGGAGGCCGCCGTCTCATTCACGCCCTCGGAAGGCAAACCGGCCGAGGTCCTGTCGGCGGCATCGCGGAACGCGTACATCAACCTCCTGCTGGCCCTCCCCCACGGCGTCATCTCCATGCATCCCGAGATCCCGGGCCTGACCGAAACGTCGACCAACCTGGCCATCGTCCGGACAAGCCGGGAGGAGGCCAATATCCATTGCTCGAGCCGGAGCTCGATCGCCTCGGCCCTCGAGTCCGTCCGCGACGTCATCCGGGCCGTGAGCGAGCTGGCCGGGGCCAAGATCGCGCTTCTCGAAGGCTACCCGGGCTGGATGCCCAACCTCCAGTCACAGCGCCTCAAGAAACTCAAAGCGCTCCACACCAAGGTCGTCGGCAAGGAGCCCGAGATCAAGGCCGTCCA
>JALHUR010000020.1 GCA_022867325.1 Candidatus Aminicenantota bacterium
ATCCTCGACGCCGGCGCCAACAAGGACACCAATCCCGACGATTGGGACCTCGAGGCGCTCAAGAAAGCCCTGAGCGCTCAGTTCGGCCTGGACCCGGAAAGGCTCGGGATCGACTGGAAGGCCGTGACCTACGACGAGCTCCGCGAGACGATCCTGAAGAACCTGACCTCCGCCTACGAGGACAAGGAACGGATCCTGGGCTCCGCCCGGATGCGCGAATTCGAGCGGGTCATTCTCCTTCAGGTCCTCGACACCCAGTGGAAGGACCACCTTCTGGGCATGGACTACCTCAAGGAAGGGATCGGGCTCCGCGGCTACGGCCAACGCGATCCCCTGATCGAATACAAGAAAGAAAGCTACGACATGTTCCAGGCCATGCTGGACCGGATCGAAGAGGAGACCGTCCGCTACCTCTTCCTCCTCCAGCCCGTGGTTGAAGAGGCGATCCCCCAGCGCAAGGAACAGCCGCTCTACTACCAGAGGCCGCAGGATTCCGGCGGCGGAGGCCCGAGGTCCAAACAGGTCCGGTCGATGATCCCGGGCGGCCGCAAAAAAAGACGTTAAAAGACGTTAAAGGAGGGCCCATGTTCGATGTCCGGAGACTCAAAGAAGGATTGACCTTCGACGACGTCCTGATCCTCCCCTCCAAGTCCGACGTCGTCCCGATCGAGGCTTCGACGGCGACGGCCCTCAGCCGCCGGATCAAGCTCAACATTCCGTTCGTTTCCTCCGCCATGGACACCGTGACCGAATCCAAGATGGCCATCGCCATGGCCCAGCAGGGCGGGATCGGCATCATCCACCGGAACATGTCCGTCGAAAAAGAGGCCGAGGAGGTCGACAAGGTCAAACGCTACGAAAGCGGGATGATCGTCGAGCCGATCACGATGCGGCCGACCGACCGGATCGGCCAGGCCAAAGAGGTGATGAGGAAGTACCGGATCTCGGGCGTCCCGATCACCGACGAGTCCAACAAGCTGGTCGGGATCCTGACCAACCGGGACATCCGCTTCGAGAGCCGGGACGGCCTGACCATCGATAAGGTCATGACCAAGAGGCTCATCACCGTCCAGGTCGGGACGACCCTCGAGGAGGCCGAAAAGGTCTTCCACAAGCACAAGATCGAGAAGCTCCTCATGGTCGACGACGTCTACCGCCTCAAGGGCGTTATCACCTATAAGGACATCCTCAAGAAGATTCAGTATCCCGACGCCTGTAAGGATGGCCTGGGCCGGCTCCGGGTCGGGGCGGCCGTCGGAGTGGGCAAGGACGCCCTGGAGAGGGCCGAAGCCCTGGTTCAAGCCAAAGTCGACATCCTGGTCGTCGATACGGCCCACGGCCATCAAAAGCGGGTCCTGGAGATGGTCCGCACCCTGCGCCGGAAGTTCCCCAAGCAGGAGCTCATCGCCGGTAACATCGGGACAGCCGAAGCGGCCAGGGACCTCATCCGGCTCGGCGTGGACGCCGTCAAGGTCGGGGTCGGCCCCGGTTCCATCTGCACGACCCGGGTCGTCTCCGGGGCCGGCGTCCCCCAGATCACGGCCATCGCCGACGTCTACCGCGTCTGCCGGGAGAGCGGAATCCCCCTGATCGCCGACGGCGGCATCAAGTTTTCGGGCGACATCGCCAAGGCGATCGCGGCCGGCGCGAGCTCGGTCATGCTCGGGAACCTCCTGGCAGGGACCGACGAGTCCCCGGGCGAGGTCATCATCTACCAGGGCCGTTCCTACAAGACCTACCGGGGCATGGGATCGATCGAGGCCATCAGGGAAGGCCAGAGCCGCGATCGTTACTTCCAGGACCTTCCCGCCAGCGAGGCCAAGCTGGTCCCCGAAGGCATCGTCGGCCGCGTCCCCTACAAAGGGAGCGTCACCAACATCATCCACATGATGGCCGGAGGGCTCAGGGCCGGCATGGGCTACGCGGGCTGCCGGACGATCCCGGAGATGCAGCGGAAAGCCCGCTTCATCCGGATCACCCTGGCCAGCCTCAAGGAAAGCCACGTCCACGACGTCCTGGTCACGAGCGAGGCACCCAACTACCGCCTCGACTGATCCGGGACGGGCGAGAAACTTATGAAGCGATACTGGCGCTGTTTCGTCTGCAACGACATCCACGTCGGCCTGCGTCCTCCCGAGCTCTGTCCGACCTGCCGGGTCCGGAACGCTTACGTCGAAGTCACGCCGGCCGAAGCCAAGATTATGGCCGAGACGACGGCGCTCTCCCCCGCCCCGGCGATGGGGCCGTACGAATTCCGCTCGGCGATCGAGGCCTTCGCCCGCGACAACGAGTTCCGCGTTTCGCTCGACGGGGAGAAAGTCCGGACGCTCCTGGACGGCATCTTCGCCAACGAAGTCCGCCACGGCTTGAAATATTGTCCCTGCCGGCTCATCAGCAAGGATCCGGCCGAGGACCTCAAGATGGTCTGCCCCTGCAACTTCCTTGCTCACGACACCTACCGGGAGGCCGGGGAATGCTGGTGCGGGCTTTTCGTCAGGAAGTGAGACGATGAAGAGGCTTCTCTTCTTTTACGCCCGGGAATGCCCCCACTGTCGGCGGATGATCCCCCTGGTCGACCGGCTCGAGAAAGAGACCGGCGTCGCCCTGGAGCGGCTCGAGGTTTGGCACGACGAGAAGAACGCCGACCTGATGAGATCCTTCAAGAGCGTAATCGGGCTCAAATGCGGAGGCCAGCTCCGGACGCCGACCTTCCTCAACACCGAGACCAACGACCTTTTCTGCGGCGAAGTCGAGTACGAAGCCCTGAAAGCCTGGGCGCTCCGCTGACGGCCCCGTCCGGCGGGCGGGACCAACCTACCGTATCTCCGCGACGCGGTTGTCCTTGTCGACCAGGACGACACGCGGCATGAAGAACTCGATCTCGTCCTCATCGAGCTGGACATAGGTCGTGATGATGACCAGGTCGCCGGGCTTGGCCTTGTGGGCGGCCGCCCCGTTCACGGAGATGCCGCCCGACCCTTTCTTCCCCTTGATGAGGTAGGTCGCGAACCGTTCGCCGTTGGTCAGGTTATAGACCTCGACCCGTTCGAAGGGGACCATCCCGGCCGCCTGGAGAAGACCCTCGTCGACCTTGAGGCTCCCCTCGTAATCCAAGTCGGCCTCCGTGACGACGGCCCTGTGTATTTTGGATTTGAGCAGTGTTCTCTTCATGATCTTAGGACTCCTTGCCGCGAATGACCGTGTTGTCGATAAGGCGGGTTGTCCCGATAAAAACGGCCAGGGCGACCAACGCTTCGCCCTCGATCCGGCCGACCGGGCCGAGCTCCTCGGGGTCGACGACCTCGACGTAGTCGATCCGGGCGAGAGGCTCCCGGCCGATGAGAGCGCGCACGGCACCGGCGATCTTCGCGGCATCCTTCTCGCCCGCTTCGCACCTTGTGCGGGCCAGCTCCAAACCTTGGACTAAAACCAGGGCGGCGCGCCGCTCCTCGGCCGAAAGGTAGCTGTTCCGCGAGCTCAGGGCCAGCCCGTCCGGCTCGCGGACCGTGGGCAGGACGATCAGGTCGACGTCCAGGTCCATGTCCCGGGTCATTCGCCGGATGATGACCGCCTGCTGGGCGTCTTTCTGCCCGAAGAACGCGACGTCGGGACGGACGATCTGGAATAGCTTCATGACGACGGTGCAGACGCCCCGGAAATGGTCCGGCCTTGACCGCCCGCAGAGGCGATCCTGGAGGTCGTGGACCTCGACCGTCGTTTTGAAACCGGCCGGGTAGATTTCCTCGGGCGACGGATGGAACAGGACGTCGACGCCTTCCCGCTCGAGCATGGCCCGATCCCGGTCGAGGTCCCTCGGGTAGCGGCCGAGATCTTCCCCGGGGCCGAATTGGATCGGATTGACGAAAATGCTGACCACGGTCCGGTCCGCCCCGGCCCGGGAAGCCCGGACCAGGCTGAGATGCCCCTCATGGAGGAAACCCATGGTCGGCACGAAACCGACGGCCTCGCCGGCGGACTTGAACTCCCGGACGGCCGCCCGCATGTCCTCGATCGTCTCGACGATCTTCATGGTTTCCGGGCCGCCTTCCTTTTCGGCGAGCGCTGCCGGACCTCGCCCTTGGGGAGATGGTAGGAATGGGCGTCGTCCGGGAATGCTCCCTTCCGAACGTCCTCGGCGTAGCGCCGGACGGCGCTTCCTATGACGTCCCGCAGGTTCGCGTAGGTCCGGACGAACTTGGGGAGATATCCGGTCGAAAAACCGAGAAGGTCGTGGAAGACGAGGATCTGGCCGTCGCAGCCGGGCCCGGCCCCGATGCCGATGGTCGGGATTTTCAGGGACCCGGTCACCCGTCGCGCGAGTTCGGCCGGAACGCATTCGAGAACGACGGCGAAGGCCCCGGCCGCCTCCAGGGCGCGGGCTTCCCGGAGAATCCGCCCGGCCTCGGCCGCGTCCTTGCCCCTGACCTTGTATTGGCCGAAGCGGTGGATGGATTGGGGGGTCAGGCCGACGTGTCCCATGACCGGGATCTCGGCCTCGACCAGCGCCCGGACCAGCCTCAGCCTGGCCGGCGAAGCGCCCTCGATCTTGACGGCGCTCGCGCCCGCCTCCTTGAGGAAGCGGGAGGCGTTCCGGATCGTCTCCTCCGCGGACAGATGGAACGAGAAGTAGGGCATGTCGCCCACGACGAGGGCCCTCCGGCAGGCCCTGGTCACCGCCTTGGTGTGGTGGATCATCTCCTCCATGGTGACGGGGATCGTGTTCGGGTAGCCCAGGACGACCATGCCCAGCGAGTCGCCGACCAGTATCAGGTCGACGCCCGCCTGTTCGACCAGGGCGGCCTGGGGAAAGTCGTAAGCGGTCAGCGCCACGATCCGCTCCCCGGAGGCCTTCTTGGCCCGGAGAGAGGGGATGGTGACCTTGGGGAAATCCGTGTCGGCCATCGGCGTTTTCCTTTCTCCCCATCCCGGCTCGATCCGGGATTGAGGAAAAGTCAACCCTTCGACTCCCCGGCATGAATGCCGGGGCTTGCTCAGGGTTAACCCTGAGCCTCGCTTCTCGTCCCCGCCTTGAAAGGCGGGGCTCCGATTTTAAGCCCCGCCTTTTAGGGCGGGGTAGCGTCGGCGAACGGGTCAGTTCAGCTCCTCGGCACGCTCCGGTTGGACCGGCTGAGGGGGACGTAAAAAAGAGGGCTCTTCTTGACCAGTTTGACCTGGTCCAGGAGCTCGAGGAGGTCCTCCTCGCGGGTAAAATCCAGCTCGTCGGCCTTGACGACCAGGAGAGGCGTCGCCTGGTAGTTGAAAAAGAAATAATCGAAGGCCTCGACGATGTCTTCCAGATATTTCTCGGAGACGTTTTTCTCGAGCAGGTTTCCTTCCTTGGCGATCCGCCTGATGAGGGTTGGAACCGAGATCTGGAGGTAGACGACGAAGTCGGGGCGCGGGACGCGTTCGGTCAGGATCGAATATATCCGCTCGTAGACGACGAGTTCGTCGTCGGTCAGGGTCTGGTAGGCGTAGATTTTGTCCTTCTCGAACAGGTAGTCGCTGACGATCCTGTCCTCGAACAGGTCGCGCTGAACGAGACGGGCCTGCTGGTGGTAGCGGTTGATCAGGAAGACGAGCTGGGCCAGGAAAGAGGCTCCTTCTTTCTCGTCGTAGAAATCCTTGAGGTAGGGATTATCGGCCTTGTCGTGGACGACCCGGGCGTTCAGCCTTTGGGCGATTAGGCCGGACAGTTTCGATTTGCCGGACCTGAAGACGCCCTCGACGGCAATATGCCTGTAGGGAATCTCCTCGCGCAAGGTTTTCGCAGTCATCGATTTTTGCCTCAACCATACAAAATTAGCCGGGATAAGTCAACCTGGGAAATGGGAAGCGGCCTCAGCGCCCCTTTCGGCGGGCCTGGTACTGGTCGTAAATCCAAGCGTAAGTCTTAGCCATGCCGTCCCGGAGCCGGATTCTCGGCTCCCAGCCCAGAAGCTTCTTGATGAGGGTGTTGTCGCTGTTCCGCCCGTTGACGCCCTTGGGGGCCGTGAGATCGTATCGGCGCTTCAGCTTGATCCCCGCGATGTCCTCGACGATATCGACGAGTTGGTTGATGGTCACAAGTTCGTTCGAACCGAGGTTGAGGGGATCCAGGATGTCGCTGTTCATGATCA
Organism: Candidatus Aminicenantota bacterium; assembly: GCA_022867325.1. Taxonomy (GTDB): domain Bacteria; phylum Acidobacteriota; class Aminicenantia; order Aminicenantales; family JAFGBC01; genus JAFGBC01. Next base: position 6,120 of record JALHUR010000020.1, read on the forward strand.
TGGCGACACCCTTGAGGCAGTCGTCGATGTACATGAAGCTCCGGGTCTGATGGCCGTCCCCCCCGATATCGATAGTGTCCCGGCCCAGGACCTTGGCCTCGATCACCTTGCGGCAAATGGCGGCCGGCGCCTTCTCCCGGCCTCCGTCCCAGGTCCCGTGGGGCCCGTAGACGTTGTGGAACCGGGCGACCCGTGTCGTCAGGCCGAAATCCTCCCTGAAATGCCGGCACATCCGCTCCGAGAACAGTTTTTCCCAGCCGTAGCCGTCCTCGGGCATGGCCGGATAGGCATCCTCCTCCTTGAGGGGGATGACGGCCTCGCTTCTCTGCTTATCGGCGTTGTAGACGCAGGCCGAGGAGGAGTAGAAATAGCGTTCGACCTTGGCCTTCAGCGAGGACTGGAGCATATGGGTGTTGATGAGGACCGAGAGCATGCA
>JALHUR010000199.1 GCA_022867325.1 Candidatus Aminicenantota bacterium
CTCTCGGCGCGTATCAGGATTTGAACGCCGAGATGCCGAACACGGCTGGCCTCCTCCGCTGTCTCGAATCTTTGACGACCGGCGATGGCGCGTACGCGAATGAGCACGGCCTGCCGACCGGCTCGACGCCCGCGACTTCCGCGGCGGTCGTCCTCCTGGGAAATTTCTCGGAGCCTGTGCCCGTCTCACTACGCGATTGGCTGCTCTCCCGGCAGCATCCACGCGGTGGCTTTCTCGCCATGCCTATGGCGCCGATTCCCGATCTGCTTTCAACCGCGACCGCGCTGCACGCCCTCGCTACGATGCAGGTTCCACTCGATGATCTCCGCGAGCCGTGTCTTGACTTCATTGACAGCCTCTGGGACGCGAAAGGCGCGTTCCGCGGCAACTGGGCCGACGATGCGCTTGATTGCGAATATACTTACTACGCGTTGCTTGCCTTGGGGCATCTCGCGTCCGGATGATCGTTCTCACTTTTCGTAATCGTAACACTACAACGCTAAAAGTCTCTAAAGATTTACCTCAATTATGACGATCTCTTCTCCAAGGTTGTTCCGCCGCCTTGGAGGGACGAACGATGGACATCCGAACACTGACCGCCGTAAGAAAGCACTTGGATAGCTTCGTAGGCCTGTTCGACGATTGCTTCCGGTCGCGGCTCAGTCGGTCGCATATGCACACCTACCTCGCAGGTCAAGTGAGTGACTTGGAACGAAAGTCGGTCGCTCCCATCGCCTTGGAGGCCGGCGTGCCGCCCCGGTCGCTGCAGGAATTCTTGGAGATCCATCGCTGGGATCACGAGAAGATGGGACGCCGAGTCCAGGAGTTGGTGATGATCCGCCATGGGGACGAGAACGCCATCGGCCTGATCGACGAGACCAGTTTCCCGAAAAAAGGGAAGAAAACCACCGCAGTCAAGCGGCAGTACTGTGGCGCGAAGGGCAAGATGGAGAACTGTGTGGTCTCGGTCCACCTGGGCTACGCCGCCAACGATTTCCAGACGTTGATCGGGGGCGACCTGTATCTGCCAGAAGAGTGGCTGTCCGATCCCGACCGCTGCCGCGAAGCGGGAGTTCCCGAGGGGGTGGTCTACCGTTCCAAGTGGCGCATTGCCTTGGACCTGCTCCAGGGGGCCAAGGAGAATGGCGTTCATTTCAAGTATGTGACCGCGGACGAAACCTACGGCCGCCCGCAAGGGTTTCGAGACGGGGTGGCCGCGTTGGGGTTTTACTATGTGGTTGAAATTCCATGTTCGCTGAGAGGGTGGACCCGGCGACCGCAGGTGGTCGAGCCGGGCGAGGATGGGCTTCGTCCGGGTCCCCGTCGCGTCCGGCCGGGACTGGTGAAAGGCTGGCCAAGGGCTCGCCGTGTGGATGCCCTCTGGAAGCGGGGCGGGCCTTCGTGGGAAGCGTTTCACATCAAGAATACTCAGAAGGGGCCGGTGGTCTGGGAGGCGCGGCTTCTTCGCTTTTTCCCCTCCCAGCAGGGCGTCGCTGGAGAGGAATGCTGGCTTATGATCGCTCGCAATCTCGTGGATCAAGAGAGGAAGTACTTCTACTCGAATGCGCCCGCCGATACGGCCGCGGAAGAGTTGCTTCACGTGGCGTTCAGTCGCCAGCGGATCGAGGAGCTGTTTGAGGAAAGCAAGGGCGAGGTGGGACTGGACCATTTCGAGGTGCGTCACTATCGGCCGTTGGTCCGCCATCTGATCCTGAGCATGGTAAGCCTGCTGTTTCTGGCGGAGCAGGTCCAGCATCTTCGGGGAAAAAAATCCGTGGTGGAGCATCCGCCAAGTGCGTGAGATCGTGGAGGTACAACTCGATCCAAGGGAGAGCCGCAGGGAACGCATGCGGCATCTGCGAGAGGCCGCCCGGAAGATCGAATACTGGCAGGCGACCAACCGGCGCGCGGCCTGCAGCCATTGGAAGCGGAGATGCCGAGAACTCAGGGAGTTAGGCATTGTCTTGTCGAAACTCCGACGATGCTTCGATTTTTTGTAGCGTTGTAGTGGTAATCCTACTCGTAATCGTAATCCTTCCTCGTTTCTTGTTTCGATTACGAGTAGGATTACGATTACGAAAAAAGCCCCAGAAGAGAATTTCGACTCAACGCACGCGCGCCGTTTTGCCCTTGACAGCCTGAGCCTGTGCGTGTTAGATTAACGGTCTATACTCATGAGGTGACAGCGAGAGTCAGGAGGAGCGCGCTCATGCCGGATCTCAGGCTGATCCTGGAAAGTGTCCCCAAAGAGCAAACGGAAAGGGTGATAGAGGAACTGATGACCCTCTTCACGATCCAGCGGCCGTACGCGGAACAGATCGTCCTCTCGGCGCCGATCATCCTCCTTGACCACCTCACCGACGAGCAGGCATCGAACGTCGCGAGCAATATCATCTGGCTGACGAAGCTGGGCGCCATTGTCAGGCTCACTGCCGAGCCTGCGCCGACCTCCATGCGAAGGCTGACCTGGCCGGCTCCGCCGAACATCGCGGTCAGAGCGGGAAATGTGTTCATCTGTCCGCATTGCGGTGGACGTTTCGTGGTTCAGCCGGTCGGAAAGGTGGTCCTGAAGGCCGTCACGCCGAAACCTGCGACAAGACCAGTGGCCGTGGCAGCCGCGCCGGCCGCGC
>JALHUR010000200.1 GCA_022867325.1 Candidatus Aminicenantota bacterium
CGAATAGAGGGCCCTCATGTTCGGGAACTTGGACTTTCCGGAAAAGGAGAGATGCGCCTCGAAGTCGTCCCCGGGCGCGTATTTGACGCCGACAAGAGGGTTGAGCTTCGCTGAAGCGAAGCCCTCGAACTTGGACAGCCGGTCCCAGCTGGCGCCGGCGATGAGCTTCCAGTCTTCGAGCAGCGTGACGTGGTCCTCGGCGGCCAGGGAGAACGTGCCCTGGTCGAACTCGGTCCAGGGCGAGCCGAGGTCGTCCTGGGTTCGGGCCTTGTCCTTTTGGTAATAAAAGCTGACCTTGAGGCTGTTCCAGTCGTTGAGGTAAAGATCTCCCAGGCCGAACAGCCCGTAGACGGAATTGTCGAAGGTGCTCTCGGACTGGCGGATGGAGAACTTGGTGTCCTTGTACCAGTCGAGGCTGTTCTGATAGTTGACGTAGAAGGCCCGGAAACGAAACGTTGATTTTTCTCCCAGGGCTGTATAGCCGCCGGCGTTCAAGGAGGCGCGGTCCCAATTCTTGAAGCGCCAGTAGCGGGGCTTGCTGATCAGGTCTGGGGGCATGCCATAGGTCGATGTGTAGTAGCCGGCGTTGACCATAAACTCGGTCCGGCTGGATGGGATGTAGTAAAGCTTGGCGTTGAGGTTGAGCCTCTCGTAGTCACTGTTGGACCGGTTAATCTTGCCCAGCTTGGGGTCGTCATAGACGAATCCGTCGGATCCCTGGTAGAGGGCTGTTCCCACGAAGCCGAGGTTCTTCCACTGGGCGGACGAATCCAGCCCGATGCTGCGCGTCGTCCTATCGCCCAGGGAGGTGCTCAAGCTCAGAAAAGGCTCCTGGTCGGGGCGGCGGGTTATAACATTGACGATCCCGCCCATGGTGTTGGGGCCGTAGAGGACGGAGGAAGGGCCTTTGGTCACCTGGAGGGACTCGATCTGCCCGGCCGACACAGTCTTGAGGTCGAAAGAGCCGTAATAAGGTTCGACGACGGGAACGCCGTCCACCAGGAGAGCGATCCGCTTAGAATCGATGCCCCTGATTTTGAGGGTATATTCGTCCTTATTGCCGACGGTCACGGCGACTCCGGTGGCGAATTTAATGGCCTCGGCGAGGTCGCGCGGCTTGAGGGCTTCGATGGAGGTTTTCCCGATCTCGGTCACCGTGGCCAGGGCGACGTCCTTGGGCGCCTTGCCGACGACGAGGATTTCCTCGGTTATCTTGGGCTGCTGTTTTGTTTTCTCTTCCTGGGACGCTTGGCCGGATTGGTCTTGGGACGAGAGGACCAGGGGCGCCGAGGCCGCCAAAAGAATAGCGAGGCCGATCGAGATTAGATTGGGGAAGAAGCGGGTGTGGGTGTTCATCAATTCCTCCTTTTCGAATTAGGAAGGCCGGGCCGTTTCCAGCCGGACCCTTTCGGCCTGAGTGCCTGGAGCGCCGTTTCCGGCGCGCTTTAGCCCCTCAGGCTCGGAGAAGCACGAAGTTTAACACAGGTCGCGACGATAAGGCAATATATTCGGCATCGCCTGTCTTTCCCCATGCATGTTTGTGGCCGCAAGTTCTCTCAGGCGGCCTTGTTAAACAAACGATCCGCGCCCTTTCCGAAATTTCTCATTTTGTGAGGGAGCTTTCTAGAAATTTTGACTTCGCAAGGGACCTGTGTTAAAACCCAACCAGATATACGAGCGCGGATATGAAGATCGTCGGGATCAGCGGGCCCTCGGGAAGCGGGAAAACAACCCTCATCCGCCGCCTCATACCCGAGCTCCGCTAGCGAAAGCTCACGGTCGCCGTCATCAAGCATTGCCCCCACGGATTCGACCTCGAAAGAGAAGGGAAGGACTCCTGGCGTTTTGCAGAGGCCGGCGCCCAGGCCGTGGCCCTGGTTTCGAGGGACAGGCTGGCCGTGGCTTACAGAGAACGCCAAAAGCGGGATTGGAAAGCTCTCGCCGATCGCTTTTTCCCTGGAGTCGATATCGTCATCGTCGAGGGCGGTCGGAACCTCAAAGGCATCAGGACGATCGATCTCGTTCCGGGTGCGGCCGCGTCCGGAGCGCGGAAGCGCGATCCGTGCCGTGTTGCCCTCATCGTTCCGTCCGGACGGGGCGTCTCGCGGATCCCGGCCGCTGACATCAAGGAGCTGGCCCGGTTCCTGGAGACGAAGCTCCCGGAAGAGGCGCCCGCCGGCAAATCACATTCCCATCGGAGGTCCTAAAATATTCACGGTCAAGCTCCCTGGCGCCAAGGACTGGAAGAATTTAGGCCGGAACGAGACCTTCGTCGTCGAGGCCGACAAGAAGTTCCAGCTCAAGGTGGGGGAGGACACAGCCTACCTGTGCCTGTACCGGTGAGTCCGGATCAACGGCGATTTGAGGCTCGGAACAAGGGCGGGCATCGAAAGAAAGGCTTCGTGGCGAGAGGTCGATTATGAAACGACGTGAATTCCTGGTGACCGGGGCGGCCGCTACCCTCGGCGGCTTGGCGGGCGCGGCAAAGTCCGTTTCGCGAGACGCAGCCCGGGCCAAGCCGGTTGGAGCCCTTCCCTCCGTGCGGCTCGGAACGCTCGACGTGTCACGCCTGATCCTCGGGTCCAATCCTTTCTGGGGATACTCCCATAAGTCCGCCCAGCTTGACGAAGAAATGAGGCGCCACCACACAGACGAGCGGATCATCCAGATTCTCGACGAGGCGGCCGACTGCGGGCTGACGGCCGTGGCCAGCCCGCCCGACGAGCGCTGGAGGAAACTCTGGACCCGTTACTCGGAGAGCGGCGGCCGGCTCAAAATCTGGATCTCGCAGTGCCATGGGAAATCCGAGCAGATGCTCGAGGAGATTGATCGCTCCGTTACGGCCGGCGCCAAGGCGATCTTCATCCAGGGCGTTCGGGTCGAGGAGCAGTTCGGACGGGGCAATTTCGATATACTCCTGACCTGGATCGAGCATATCAAAGAGGCCAGATTGCCGGCGGGCGCCGCGGCCCACTGGCCTGAGATCCATCCCGAGCTCGAGCGGCGCAAATTCCCCACGGATTTCTATTATCAGTGCATGTACAACGTATCCAAGACGAGCGATTACAGCCAAGCCGAGCGCGAGAAAGCCGTCGCGACTATCGCTCAACTGGAAAAGCCGGTCATCGCCTATAAAATCCTGGCGGCCGGGCGGCTCGCCGCCGGGGAGGGATTCGAATACGCGTTCAATCATATCAAACGCAAAGACGGCGTCTGCGTCGGCATTTACGCTCAAAACGCCATCGACCAGATCCGGCAAAACGCCACGTACACCGAGATGCTCACGACAAGATAGGACTCACTTGCGACTTGAGGGAATTATATTAGCGTCCGAGCCAAGGCGCAAGCGGGTATGGAGGGATCAGCCTCCGGAGTAGATGGGAGCGATGACGACCCGGTCGCCTTCGCGGAGGACGTCCTGGGGACGAAGCGATTCGCCGTTCCGGGTCATGATCATGGGTTTGGGATTGTCGAGCTTGATAAGGGCGACGACGGTTTCGGCCGTCGCTCCCTCGGCCAGTTCGACTTCTTTCTCGCTGAAGCCGGCCGAAACGATAAAAGGTCCGATGATCTTGACGGTGATCTTCATGACATGAACTCTACCGCGCTCGATGTATCTTCTTCCAGTTTAGGCGAACTTGGCGAATATTTCAACGGCCGCGGCCTCGTCGGCCAGGCCGAGGGCGACGGCCGTCGCCTTGGTCGGGATGCCCCGCTTGGCATAGCCGCGGATGTCGTAGTAGTGCTGGAGGAGGCCGTCGTATTTGTCGTATTCGAGGCATTTTCCGGCGATCGGGCCCTCGGTGTCGACGTTGGAGGGATCGAACCAGACGGCGGGCGGGTAGTCCAGCTTGCGGTCGGTCTGGGGATATTCCCGGAGCCAGAAGAGCTTCATCAGCGCGTAGACCCTATCGGATACTTTCCAGAAGTCGTCGAGCGTCCAGTCGAGGCCGCTGACCAGCTTGAAGTACTTGGGATAATTCTCCAGGCTCCAGCCGAGCTCGACCCAGGGGAAGCGGCAGGAGACGATGGTTTCGAACAGGCCGCCCCGTATCCTCTGGAGGTCGATCACCTTCTGAGCCTTCTCGCGTCCGTAGGAGTCGCGCGAGGTCTGCTTGAGCTCGAAGGTGATGACCCAGGACTCTTTGTGGTGGGCGCCGATCGGCGAGACGCCGAAGGCCAGGGCCATGCCGGGGATGAACTTGCAGTTGTAGGCGGCGACTTCGAGCCCCTTGACCTGCATGGCGTAAGCCTCGGAGCCGTGGCCGAATTTCCGGGCCGCCCGGAGCGAGCCCTCGGCGAGGAGGTTGCCGATCTCGCCTTCGCGCCGGGCGATCAGGCCCAAGAGCTTCTTGGCCCCTGCGGCGTCGCCGAACTTGAAATCGCCGGCCACGGCCCCGTGGTCGATGGCGTCGGCGTAAAAGCTCAGGACGCAGCCGCCCGACATCGTGTCGATGCCGTATTCGTCGCAGAGGTA
>JALHUR010000201.1 GCA_022867325.1 Candidatus Aminicenantota bacterium
CCACCCCACCAGATGCCCCTTGAATCAAAACCTTTTGCCCTGGCTGAATTTGCCCTTGATCGCGCAGACCCTGCAGGGCAGTGATGGCCGCCATGGGTACAGCTGCTGCTTCCTCGAATGTCAGGATGGTCGGTTTAAGCGCCAATAAACTTTCGGGAACAGATACATACTCGGCAAAACCGCCATTACCACATGCAGAAATATCCCCGAACACCTCATCACCTTGCCGAAACTGCTTGACGTAACTTCCAGCCGCTTCAATCCGCCCGGCGATGTCTGCGCCGGGTATCGTATTTTTTGGTCTAAGCAGCCCCCCGCCCATGAGGCGGACAAGGAATATGTCAGCTGTCAGTAGATGCCAGTCATACGCATTTACAGATGCCGCATGAATTTTAACCAGGACTTCATCGTCCTTGGGAGTAGGTTTTTCGACCTCTTTAAACTGAAGAACATCCGGTGATCCGTATTTTGTGCAGATAATTGCTTTCATAAGTTTTCCTTCAAGGTTGTTTTGATTTGGGTCTCAGAATAGTTTGCGACAATACATCCTGCAAGATTGCAAAACCTAACGGATGGGCGCTAAGCTGCGGCACTGCAAATTTGCAACATGCACCGAACGAACCAAGTTCATTATACCAACTTTCAATTAAACACAAAACCTATGCTCGCCATGCAATTTGCAGTGAGCTCATTCCGTCAGCTTGAGCGCCTGGTTAGGGCGCAAATTATTTCTTATCAAATAAAAGATGCCATGCATCTTTGAACTTCCCATTTTTTATATGTCTGTATGCTACAGCAGTAACCTCTGGCCGTCCAGTCCATTTGCCCAAGAATGGTTTTACACGTGTAGATGGAATTACATATACCTCTGGTGGAACTGAAAAGTCTTGGAATTTATCAAGGTAGCAAACAAGAACATAAAAATGATCGTGTCTAATTAATTTGGGCTTTAGAGGCCAATTTGTCTTATTCTTCAATCCTTTAACATCGATTGTCACAGTTCGACCATCTGGATGCGCAACAATGAGGTCAATTTCTTTTGTGTGACCTAGTGTAATAGTTACTATATAACCCATTCGATATAATTGTGAGGCGACATAGAACTCTGAAGCCAAATTAGTATTTTGATTTCGTTCCTTTGCCAATTTCTTTTCCTTCAAGATTTGCGCCCTAACGCTTCGGTTCAGCGTCGGCGGAACGCCGTCCGCTGCAACCAGTTGTTAGACAGCCTTCCCATCATATGCGGCCAAGCCGGATTGCGACTCTTAGCGCTGCCGATGGTGAACATCGAGGATCCTGGCCAAGTGCTTTCTGCGAACTTCTGTCAAACGAGTAAACCCATAATGCCCAAGCAGAGCTCGAGCCAGAGTATCGTCATCCTGCACGGCACTGGTAGATGATGCTCGAATACGGTCGAGCACCAAGAATAATTCTGGCGGTGGGATCTCCAATAGGTCGCGCCGACCGGCAGGCCGCTCCAAAACCTTGGGAGCGCCGGCGAGTCGAACAACGAGTCCCTCTGGAGAGCCATCGCCCAGTTCATCTTCCTGGACGATTTCACCTGATCTTAGCATGGTACCTAACGCGCGGTTTAGCGCCTGCCGAACCGCCTTACCAACTCGCTGAAGATCGGGACACCCCTCAACATATAGTCGATAGAGAGAGCCTCGGGTAACGGGGCCATCCTTCTCGATGATCTGGCGCAGTGCCACGCGAACGTTGGCAGGAGAGGCTTGACGTGGGTCAGGGAATCCGCATTCCGCTGAGTAGCCCGTGAATGGACCAAACTCCGAAACTGACTCTCCTTCTGGAAACGCAGCGCCTTCCGACTCGGCGTCAGGCTGCCTGACGAGGTCCCCATCATCAGCAAGCTTGGTTCTCGCCGAGATGGAAGGTGCTTCAAGGGTGGATTTTTGTAAAGCAGGTGCCTGATGCTGGTTAGCGGGACGAATGCCAAGTCGTTCGCACTCCTCCATTACCTGCTGCATCGCACGATTGCGGTCCGCGTAGAACTCCGACTCCCGGATCACGACGAACGTCCAACCTGCTCGCTCAAGCTGCCGCTGCCGCGCCATGTCGTGTTCGTATTCCTCAGGGCCGTGCCAGGCATCGCCGTAGCACTCCACTGCGAGCCGATTCTCCAGTCCTTCGACGACGAGGTCGATCCGTTTTTCTGCCACCTTCCACTGTGGACGAACTCTGTACGTTCTTCGGAGAAGTTCCAAAGCAACATCGACTTCGAACCAACTATCGTATGGGGCTGGTTGCTCGCCGAGATGCCGGGGCAAGCGCCTCGCTTCGCGCTCCAAGCGATCTATTTCCTCGTAGACTTCTCGCTCCAGACCTCGACCAGAGAAGAAGCTTAGGAGTCGCCACCGCAAGTCTTCCCGGCTAAGGTCGTGCTGCTGAACGCCGTGGAAGAGCCACACCTGATCTTTGGCTCTGCTCATGGCAACGTTAAAGCGTCGCTGGTCAGGTAATCCGGTGAGGGCTCTAGAACGGTGATCGGGTGCAAGGACAAGCGATAAGAACATCACATCCCTCTGGTCGCCTTGGAAGGTGGCAGGGACACCGCAGCGGAGTCTCCTCTCTTCTCGAATCTTCGGCTCGAGCATCTCGGCCAGTTTCTTTTCTATCAGCTCTGCTTGTGCATGTCCTTGAAGGACAATGACTCCCATCGTCTTGCCTTCGTAGGCGTCGTCGCCGATACACTCTTGTATCGCCTTGACGATCGCTTCCACTTCGGCACGGTTGATGATTCGCTGGCCGTCTCCCTCACAGGACCCACTATCCACGAAGGTGGCCCGCAGCGGTTGAAGTCTGTTCGGAGGGGGTTGGCGCAAGGGAATCAGAGGGGCATCTGTATAGCACAGCTCGTTGCTGAAGCGAATGATCTCGGGCACGCAACGGAAATGCTCCCGGAGTGAAATTGGATTCCCAAAGCCTCGATCGGCGTGATCGAAGAGGCTTGTATCGGGACGAAATTCTCCACGAAATCGAAAATCAGAGAGATGTTTGCGGGCTAGGCGTTCAATGTCCTCTTCCAGTACGCCAACCGCTTCGGGGCTGTTCTGCTTATCATCGCCAACCACGATAATGCGCTTGGCGAGCAGGAATAGGGCAATGGATTCAATCCCAGCCTGAGACGCCTCGTCGATGATGATTGTGTCAAAGATCCCAGGCACGGCATCTGTTGTTTCCCATAACTTGTGAAGCGGCATAATCCAGGCTGGGATCTTCGGAATACAGTTCATGAGGTATTGCCGTGCGGTTCTCCTGTGTTTGCAAGCATATTTCCCGGTCCCTTTGCGAATGCGATCTGATACAACCTTGGCCCACGCCTTGAGGTATTGCTCGGTTGGGTCATCCAACCGTTCGAAAAATACATGCCAAGCCCTGAGCGCTGCCAATTCTTCGACCTTCTTCTCGATGCTGTCTTGCAGCCGATGCCTTTTTGCTCCAAGACTTCGGCAAGTATCACTGTCGGAAACTCGCCGAAGCCAAGCTCGTGCGGCGGTCCATGCCCAGGCCTTCTCAAGCTGCAGAAGTCGATCTCTCCATTCAGGATCGCCCTGACTGGAGATCAGCAACTTTTTTACGATAGGAGACGCCTGCTGAAGTTGATCGACCAATTCCTGATAGCAGCGGAATCCCTCTTTCTCCGCTTTGAGACGCTCCCTAATCTCCCAAGCCGTCTTCCACCGTTCGACACTACGCCCTTCGATTGCTTGGGCCATCTGCTGCATGCAAGGATGCACAGTATCATCATGCAGAGTGCGAATTGACCTCAGCCATGCTTCGAGCGGCTCTTTTGCCAGACGTGCCAAGCGAATCGCCATTTCGGCTTCGATCAGGCCGAGCCACTCATGGCGCTCGTTGGGCTCAGTAAGAGTCACTCTTTTCCCGATGGGAACGACGGCCAGAGCATCGGACCCTCGGTTTCTGAATAACTCAAGAAGGCGGTTCAGCTCTTGAGCCAGATCTTCAGCACCACGAACCGCGCGCCTTGGGTCGAGATGGTCAATGGCGGTCGGTACGGGACATATCTGAGAGAACTGCTCGATGAGTATCTTCAACTCGAGGAATGCTGCAAGCATCTCGAGCGATTTGGACCCCCGCGGCGCCTTACCGTCAACCTGGCAGCGTTTCTCGACGTAGCGAGTCTCGCGCACAACGCCCGGGGCAAGGAATCCCAAGCCTCGCCACCCGCCCTTCCTAAAGTGGTCTTGGCGCCGGCGGGCATCAAACAACAGGCGTTGCTGTTCGAAATCGAGAGGCAAATCTACCCGCGCCGTGCCTGCTCGGCCACAGGCTGCGTCCATTGATTTCAGCAAGGCAGCCATGTCTTGAGCCAGTCGATTCCATCGTAGCTCCTGCCCAACCAGCAAATCTTTCACGATTTCGTATGTCAGGTCTCCCAGCACGCGGCTCGCCCGCACGTAGTGTTCTTCCAATTCGTTCAGAAATGCCCTGCACGTGTCCAGATGTACATCGGAAAAAGGTTCCAGTCTATCGAACTGCTCCTGCGGCAGTCCTTTTCGAGCGGCCTCGGCTGCGTGTTCCGCAACCTCTAGCTTCGCGGTTGCTTGTCCCAATGCCTGGGGGTCAGGGAGCGGGACACCGCCGATGTCTAGGCCAAGCTCATTCAACCGCTCTTCGGTCAGCCCGCTATGGACCTCAGCGAGGAGAGCTATGCCTGCAGGCTGCAATGGACAGGGACTTTGACCATCGGATACTTCCGGGAACCAGCCGTAAGTCTCCCGATCGGCCTCAACTAATCTCGCAATTTGCGCGGCAGTTCCTTGGTAACCACCAAGGAGTGTGTGTGAGTGGGTCTCCGCCTCGCGACACTCGCGTAAGCCGCGCTCGACCTGTGCGCGTTTGTCTTCCAGTTGACACAATTCTCGCTCAAGTTCAGCGATCTTTTCCTGTGCCCATTTTTCCCCTTTCCATTCGTTTTTTCGCCCGAGAATCCCGCGAACGCTGTTTTCGAGAAGCTTCTGGTCATCGCGCGTCGAGCCAAAAGCGGTAACGCAGAGGTTGCGGATGTCACCCGGGAGCAACTCCCTTAGGACAGTTAGTGCCTTTGGTGCATGAGCCGTTACCAGCACCCGATCTCCTGAAGCCAGGAGATGGCAGATCAGGTTGGCGATTGTGTGGCTTTTTCCTGTTCCGGGCGGCCCCTTGACGAGCACATAGGGGTGTGCCTTAAGGCGTTCGGCAATCCTTCTTTGCTCTTCGTTTGTTGGCAAGGGGAAATAAAGACGGCCGCCTGCATAGCCAGATCCAAAATCATCGTGAGGCCGTCCGTCGGGTGGATCCATCGAAGGCTCACCTTCACGGACGAAGCGCCCCCATGGTCCAGTTATTGTAAGGGATGACTCACTCTCGAAAGCCTTCAGAAAGCGGTTGATCAATTCTTCATAAGCCGTAGGGCGCCGTTCACGCAGAACGAGCGCAGGAGCATAGGAGACTCGAAACGTTTCGTCCGCTCGTTCGAGCGGCTTCAAGGAGTTCTCGTCTACCTGAGCATTAGGGCTCGCGCGGTTGGCGATGACGCGCAGGATTTCGCCGACCTTCATTCTGTCCCAAGCCTGAACGTCAAGCTCTTCCAAGCGATCATCAAGTCCGGTCTCCTCCAAGCGCGGCTGGTTCTGGAGTTCTAACATGTCCAGTTCGATCCGAAACTTCTCAAAGGAGGCCGCAGGACCTACCGCAAGGACACCCCGAGCTGCGTCGAGACTGATCTCGGCGGGGGCAGTGAGAAGATGGCGTTTGACGGTCGCGTTGGTGGAATCTCGCCACTGCAGAAGCCCCAACGCAAGGACCAGTTCGTAGCGTTCCTCGGCTTCCTCGAGACGACGGCGCATGAAATCTACGCCCTCATAGATTCGCTGAACCTCCTGCCAGGGGCGCATTTCTTGAGCCCAAGGCTCCCACTGATTCACGAGATACTCAAGCCAGGCATCCTCGATCTCCGGATGATCTTTTAGGCGCCGCACCTCGCCAACCTCTTCAGTCACCGTGCGGCCTTGGTCGGGCGGCGCGTCGGGGTCGGGCACTCGCCTTTTGATAAGAACGGTGATCTCCGGCAGAAGCTTCGGTTCCTGGTCTGCTTGGTCCAGATCCTGCGGACGGACCCAGTCTTTGACTACTTCTGGAACGGGTGGCCGGGACGGCATGCGCTTCTTGTGTATCTCGAGCCACATGTCGGGGAACTCGGCGGGGTTGGCAGCGTGGAACGCAGAACGACATTCAGTCCGATCCCGTGGGACTTCAGCAAACCACAAAAGCTTGTCACCCTCCCCGTAGGTGGGGATGCGCTTTCGTCGAATAGTGGCCGTGTCCTTCAGAAATCGAAGGAGAGCGGTGGATTTCCCTAAAACTTGCGCCTCCACGGGTTTCATCTTCCTCCCGTTAAAGCATGCTAAGGCTGTCTAATATTTATTAGATGAGTCCCCATAAGATGCAATAATCTTGTATGTTGTCCGTATAAGACATCTCCCGATTTCTTACCGAAGAGTCGAAAATACTCTCGTTTCAACGACTTGCTGCCCATCCGGCCATTTATTTCGACATGTTATACGGATCGGCATAAAACCTCCCTTTTAAAGCTCGTCCACCGGGCTGCGAACTCCGGCCGGTCCACGGCTAAGGACATGAGTATATATCGCAGACTTCCTCTCGTATCAGTATGTACTCCCCCCCTAACATGATTAGAGATTATCACTCTGGTTTAAAAGATGTCAAGGGCCCAACGTTCGAGCTTAGCCGAGTCTAATAGCGTGCCGCCGGTGGACTTCTGCCGAAGCGAAGGGTTAGACATCATTAAACACAAAGCGATTATCGAAGTTCATCTTGCGAAGTACGGCCTTCGCCTCGCGAAGCTCCTCCGGCACCGCGGCATGAATGTCGAGAACATAGACGTTCTGCGTTGACTGAATAGTGACCTCGCGAGTGCCCCATTTCACCGAAACGAGAAAATCCCTGTCGATTGACCCAGGCATGCCGGTGTGAACGGAGACGCCGCGTTCCCCGTCCGGCAACAACGATTCATACTTCGGCGTACGCAGCAGGGTGAAGCTGCGCTCGGCGTGCACGCCTAGTCCAAACGAAACGACGAGATCGTCGCCATCTTCAACCGTGAGGAAGCGAACGTATTCGTTTTCTTTTATAATCATTATTTTCTCTTTATTTTCTTAATATTTATTCCGCAAACGTCCGTTTTCCTTTCAACCGAACGTTACGCATAAGCCGCGGCGAGCCTTGCGAGCCGACGGCTGCATGCGCCTGTTCGGCGGCCGGCCGTCGCAAGCAGCCACTCGGACATCACTTCTCATCAAGCCTGAGGAAGCGCACGGCGTTGTTGTAGAAGATGTCCCGCTTCTCCTCTTTTGTCAGGAAAGCGGCTGATTCGATCCCTTCCACTGCCATTCCGATGGCCTCAGGCCACTCCATCTGGTCTGACCCAAAGAGCAGCCGCTTGCCGAAGCCGGCGTGGATGAGCTCCCGCAAGTAGCTGTGGAATTCCTCCCGGGGTATGATCCAATTGATCGTAGCAAGATCGACATAGACCTGCGGGTACACCGACAGGATTGCCTTGGTTTC
This sequence comes from Candidatus Aminicenantota bacterium, assembly GCA_022867325.1. Classification (GTDB taxonomy): domain Bacteria; phylum Acidobacteriota; class Aminicenantia; order Aminicenantales; family JAFGBC01; genus JAFGBC01. The sequence goes on from JALHUR010000201.1 coordinate 7,609, forward strand.
CTGAAGGTACGGCCACCCGCCATGCATCAGGTAGATGCGTAACCGTGGGTGGCGAATGAGCACTTCCTCAACGAGGATCGGGTTTCCGAGCGTCACACGGAAGTTCGGGCAGCACGGGTCGTACGGCGTTCCCGGGGGGCCAAGCCCCGTGTGGATCCCAACAGGGATGTCCATCTCTTCGGCGAGAGCGAAGTACGGCTCCAGGCTAGGGTCGTTCGGCGCCAAGCCTCTGTGTTGCAGGACCAACTCGCCCAGAACATGCACGCGACCCGCTTGTATCTCGGCACGAAGTCTCGCCAGGTCAGGCAGGGGGTTCGCCCAGTCCACATACGCGCCGGCCATGATCCTGTCCGGAGCGGCATCACGCCACTGGCCGACCGTTTCCGGCGGTCCGCTGGCGACGGCCTTCACGATGTTGTAGCGCTTGAGCGCCGCCAAGGATGCGTCGCGAAGTTCGGCGCTCGTTCTCGCAGCGGACGGTTGCCCGGTGACGGGATTCACTGCGGGTGGCTTTCCGTCGTCCAGCCGGTAGGCATGAAGGTGCATGTCGATGATGGGTGGTCTGAGGCTGTCGATATCCGTCTGGGCCCCTGCGGGGTCCAAGCAAAGCGCAACCGCCACAAGAAGGAATACCAGTGTGGTCAACCTTTGCATGAGATCCTCCTTCGAGTGAACACTGCGTTACCCGCGTGGCTGCATGCGAAGCTTGGCCTCGTCAGGTTCAACGTGTTGTTCGGCGGCGCATGCCGCTCAGTCATTTGCCCTCGTCTCCGCCGCGTCCGCTCTTCCGGCCGAGGGCAGCTCCGATGGCTACCCCGAGTGCGACGCCGACAGCAACTCCGAGAGGAATGTTCTCTATGGCGACACCGATTCCGGCTCCAATTGCGACACCCATGCCCGCCGCGAGAGCCATGATCTCCCCCCGGGCTGGGACCTTGCCAGGATTCTTCGTCATTCACCTGCCTCCTTCATCATTCGCTCCGACGGCTCTCCGTCGCGTCCGCCGAACGCTGACATCAGCCGCGAGTGTAACGAGTCGGTTGCCTGACATTGTTATGACTTTTAACGATTAATGGATACTTTCCCTTCGTTATATTTATGGATCAACATTGAAATGAGGGACTGATAGGGGACGCCTTCCTCAACCGCTTTAGCTTGAATTCTCTTCAAATCCCGTTCGGTCATTCGGATGTTTATCCTTTTTTGCTTGGTCAAGCTGTTCCGGGCGTATTCCTCGTATTGTCTTTTCTCTTTCTTTGTGATGTCGGAAATCCATTCGTCGTTTTCAAGGGACTTTGCTAATTCCACTGAAGGCCATTGTTAGGCGATATAGCTACCATCATGACGGCTATATCGCCTTTAAGATTAAGGCAGCAATACAACACACGAGCGCAACGTTCATTGAAATGATGAAAGAGTAGAAGAGGGGGCCTACCTTTCCCGTCTCGCGCAGTGAAACTTGCCGGTACCGACTCAGGTATCGGAAAAACAACAACCTAAAGAGGACCATGTTGACACTGACTCCCCATTTGTCCAAAGCAATGGCGATTAGTATCGAATCGACAACGCCCCACAACGCGCTCACGACTGCCACAACAAGGAGCACTGTGCTGATTTCCATTTCTCAATACCTCCTTTGAAGACACCGTCTTTAAATTGCCTAACGGAACGCTCTGCCGCGCGCGCTATTAGTATACCTCCAGGCGCGCGGCGGCAGAAGCGGATGGTTAGCCCGTTTGAATTGCCTATGATCTTGGGATTTTTTAGCTAGACTGCCTGGTCGAGAATGCCATCTGCCATTCGTCTTTGGCGTTGCCGTCAATCGACAATTTCCAGACGAACCGCTTTCCTGGCTCCAGCGGGATAGGCCCCATATTGAAGGCGAGGGGCACGTCAATCGGCGTGCCCTGAATGATTCCTGGGGGGCGGCCGACCTCAAAGTCACAAGTGATTGCCAGGGGGGTATTCCCAGCGGGCGTTGAAACTAACACTGGATGATAATCAGAATCCATCAGCTCTAGCTTCAAGTTGTGCTTTCGATTCGTCTCATTCCATGGAACTTCAATCTTGATGGCAATTGCGGATGGATTCGGCATCGGCCCGGTGAGAGACCAACCACCACCCATGATATAGAGCTTCCCGTTCACAGCTTGGGCGAAATCAGCAAGCATCATCGTAACTTTCATTTTCCAACCCCAATTGAAGAGGATCTCATCAGATCCCCAAGAGCTCTGTCCGCAGGCCAGGAGCACTCGGCCGCCGAACGCAAAATTGTGTGGTAAGTGCCCCTGTTCCCATGTTGTTGTAAGATTGATGGACTTCCCAATCAGACTTTGCAGGATAAACCTGCACTTGCTCTTCAGAAATTACCACTGTTGTTGGTGTCAGGCTTTCTTCGACCATTATGGCCGCCAACTGTGCCGGCCCGACCTTGCGGCCCTGTGCGCTAATCGCCTTTGCTTCCTTTGCCAGCTGCTTCCAGACTTGCCGTCGGAAGGGAACCAGTCGTTTGATATCCCAACGAGGGTCACTTGGCCTTCCGCCGCGCGAGACAAGACGACTCTGTAGTGCCTGTGCCAGTCCGAGCCACGATAGCGGACCTCCCGATTTATGGCCTGGGAACCGGATCACTCGGGAAGCACCCAGTACCCCAGCAATTCGTTTCTGTTTCGCACCTTGATTGCCAGTCATGACTTCCTCCTAACCCTCGTCGTACTCTGAAATCCCGTAGTAATCGCCGCTGATGATGAGGCCGACTTCTCCCTGATTGGCCTCGCGCCCGAATCGATGCAAGAACGTCCGAAGTTCATGCAGGTTCTTCTGCAAATCCGTCTTATTGGCATAGGACACAACCATTACCGTGACCTCATGCAGCAAAATCCTGCCTTTGGTGTCGTCACGCCAGACGCCCTTCCCCGGGGGGAATGCCGTCGCACCGCGAAACAGCCGACCCAGCGTTCCCAAGGCTTCAACCGTCCAATAGTCCTGATCTATTGGTTGCCCCAGTTGGTCCTTGCTCGGGATAAATAGGGTCACCTGCTCGCTGCCAACTGGGTGCGTAGCTCCCAGGGCGGAATGGACCGGCTTCTTGGTCATAGTTTATGTATAATGCTTTCTATATCGAAAGTCAAGGCCCCATCAGCCGAACAATGTTTATATCGATCCATATAAAACCCCAAATATGGCGTCGGCTGCAAAATAAGATGCCTTCGAAAAAGGCCGTAGTTCGAGCCTAAACTGTTCGATCTCACTCTGATACATCGTCTCGCGGCTATTATCAAGGCATCTTATATGGATCGACATAACACCCTTCATGGCAACCTCTATGGACCGAACTATGGATAAGCTCAATTTGCCCAACCCTTTCGAAGAAAGGGTAATACCGCCGGGAAGAAAAGTCAACATCTTGCGGGCTCGAATTAGCTTATTGTCTCCGGGGAATAAAGGGAATAAAATATCCGTGGCCTTACTGAACGGAGGATTGGAAACCATGAGAAAACGCTCCGGACCGAAGACGGCCGCCTTTCTATCGGTCCTGGCAGTTTTATTCACGTCCGGCTGCGCCCTGAGTCGGGAGCCGGTCGCGGGGGAAGCGTCGCAGAAAGATTTCAGAGACTATTTCGACCGAGGTGTCGCCCTCTTCAACCGCGGCGAATTCTTCGGCGCGGCCGGCGCCCTGAGCCGGGCCTTGGCCCTCAAACCCGATTCGGCCGTGACCCTCAACCTCCTCGGGATCTGCCGCTTCCAGCGGAAAGAATACGCGGCGGCCCGGGCCCATTTCGAGAAAGCGGCGGCGGCCGACCCTTCCTACGCCCAAGCCTTCAACAACCTGGCCGGCGTTCACTTCGTCCAAGCCGAATACGATCGGGCCGAAGCCTCCTTTAAGAAAGCCCTGGAGATCAAGCCGGACCTCGTCTCGGCGCTTTACAGTCTCGGGAATCTCCTCCTCTTCCGCAACCGGACCGAGGAAGGCTTGGCCTATCTCGCCAAAGCGATCGCGCTCGATCCCGATTACCTGGAGTCCCACCAAAGCCTCGTCACCGAAACGGCCCAGGAAGGATTCAGGTCCTCGGAGGCTTATGTCCACTATGCACGGCTGTTCGCCCAGGCCGGGAACGCCGCCAAGACCGTCTTCTACCTCAACAAGGCGGAACGGGCCGGTTTCGGGGATTGGGGAAGCGTCCTGACCGATCCCTCCTACGAAAAAATTCGGGATGCCCCGGTCTTCCAGGAATTCCTGCGGGCCCGCCTCAAGTATTAATGGGTCAAGCCCCAGCGCGGGAAGCATCGAGCTTCCGCCGCCAGTAGAGATAAGCCGGGACGCCGAGCAGGATGATGGCCAATCCGCCCATCGCGTTCCAGAAAGCGCTGAGAAGCGCCGCCACCGCCACATAGAGAGCGGCCAGGACAAAGATAATCGGCGTTACCGGGTACCCCCAGGTTTTATAGGGCCGTTGCAGGTTCGGAAGCTTTCTCCTAAGGACGATGACGGCGGCGACGGTCAGGCCGAAGAAGATCCACTCTCCAAAAATGACATAGGTAAAAAGCTGCTTGAAGGTGCCGGTCAGGGTCAGCACGACGCTCCAGGCGCAGATGGCGATGATCGAGACGCTCGGCGTCAGGAACTTGGGGTGAACGGTCGCGATCTTCTTGAAGAAGAGGCCGTCCTTGGCCATGGCGAAATAGACGCGCGGAGAGGTCAAGACGTTCTGGTTGGCGGCGCCCAGGATCGAAAACAGGATCAGGAAAGCAATGAGCGAGGCCCCGAACGGCCCGGTCACGAGGGCCATGGCGTCGAGGGCGACCCGGTTTTCCGAGGCTGCGATTTTGCCGACCGGCAGAACGTAGAGATAGGCCAGGTTGGCCACCAGGTAGATGACGATGACGGCCCCCGTGCCGATCAGGATGCCGAGCGGCAGGTTCCGCCGGGGGTTTTTCATCTCGCCCGCGCTGTAGGTCGCCGCTTCCCAGCCCTTGTAGGCCCAGAGGGAGGCGACCAGCCCGATCCCGAAGGCGCCCAGCAGGCCGAAGTTGAAGGAGTCCGGTTTGGGCTCGACGAAATTCGCGACGTTCCCCTGCCCCTTGGCGAAGAAGAACACGGCGACGCAGACGATGCCGATGGCGCCCGTTTTGATCAGGGTCAGCAGATTCTGGAGCCGGGCGCCCCAGCGCACGCCGACGTAATTGACCGCGCCCAGGAAGACGACGAATCCCGCCGCCACCAGCTTCTTGACGAGAGGCGTCATGGCGACGAACTTGGGCAGCATGTTGTGGGAAAAGGCGACGGCCAAGGTGGCGATGGCTCCCGAGTCGATGACCAGGAACAGGGTCCAGCCGAACAGGAACGAAATCAGCGGGCCGTAGGCCTCCCGGAGGTAGATGTAGATGCCGCCGGTCTGGGGCATGGCCGCGCCGAGCTCGGCGAAGGAAACGGCCCCGAAGAAGCTGAACAGGCCGCCGACGACCCAGACCGCGAGCATCAGGAGCGGGGCGGGTACGGCCGCGGCGATCTCGGAGGGCGAGAGGAAAATCCCCGAGCCGATAACGCCGCCGATGACGATGCTGACGACATCCCAGAGGCCGAGGACGCGGGGAAGGTCCGGACGGACGGACGGGGGATGGCTCGATGCCGCGTTTGTCGTATTCATGGGGGAAGAATATCGAAAAAGCGGGGCGGGATCAAGGACAAGGTCCTCGGAAGAAGGCACTACCCTCCTTGCCGAACCTATGGTATGATTATTTTAATGGGAGAATAAGGAGAACACCATGACCAAGCATTTTCTCTGTCTGTGGGGCCTGGTCCTGATCGTCGCCGGTGGAGCCGCCTTCGCGGCGGCCGGCAGCGGCCCGGAAGCCCTCTCGCCGCGGCCGCCCGCGACACCGGTTAAGCTTATGTTCGTCCATCATTCGACGGGCGAAGGCTGGCTTTCGGATTCCGGGGGACGGCTGGGAGTCACCCTCAAGGACAACAACTTTTTCGTGAGCGACACGAACTACGGCTGGGGCCCCGACTCGATCGGCGACAACACCGACACCGGCCACTGGTGGACCTGGTTCCGCGGGTCCAATCGGACGACGTACCTTAACGCCCTCTACACCGAATATGGGCAAAACTGCGAGTACACCCGGCTGGGCACCGATCCGGGCGGCCAGAACGTAATCATCATGTTCAAGTCCTGCTACCCCAACTCCTACATCGGGGGGAATCCCAACGACCCGGCCAAGACGGGTTCGAATCCGCTGCGCGGCCAGGACTGCAACTCAGCCTACATGAAGGTCGCCAACGTCAAGGGGATCTATAATGACCTCCTTGTTTACTTCAAGACGCGGCAGGACAAATTATTCATCCTGATCTCTTCCCCGCCCCAGATCAAGGAGGAGACCGATGCGTCCCACGCCGCCAACGCCCGTGCCGTCCACAACTGGCTCGTCAAAGACTGGCTTAAGAACTATAAGTACAAAAACGTCAAGGTCTTCGACTTCTTCAACGTCCTGACCTCGAACGGCGGGAATACCAACAAGAACGACGTGGGCAAGGCGGCCGGCAACCACCACCGCATCTGGCAAGGCGCCATCCAGCACAAACAGACCGTAGCCAGTAACTACAGCGCCTATGGCTCGGGCGACAGCCATCCGACGGCGGCCGGCGGCAAGAAAGCGAGCACCGAGTTCGTGAGCCTTCTCAAAGTTTGGTATAACGCTTGGAAGGCCGCGCCCAAGGGGCGCTGAGCTTCTATTTCTTGACCGGCGGCTGAAGGTCCGGGGGCAAGGGCGAGACGTAGGGTTTTCCCTTGGTTTTGGAGAGCCACTCGTTTCTCATCTTTTGTAACAGCTTGGGATCCTGAATAATATCCAGGCCGGTCGCCGCCATGACTTTGGCCGTCGAACCGCTTCCCCAGCTCTTCTCGGGCTCGCGGAACGGCTCGATCCCCGTCTTCAACCCTTTTTCCGCGACGCCCAGGTTTTTCTGAATCTCCCTGGCGAAGGCCTGCTCCTCGGCGCTGAAAGCGGGCGGCCCGACCAAGAGCAGGTTGGCGTATACGGCTTCGGCGCCGGCCCTGCTGGGAAGGACTTCATGAACTCCGCTGATGAAGCGGATTTTATAGGTCGTCCCGCTCATCTTGGCCGCCCCGTCGATGACGCCCAGGGCCCGGGCGTAATTCTTCTCGACGCTGTCCCGGTCCAGGTCCCTCACGTAGTACCAGGCGCGGGCGTAATTTATGGTGCGCTATTATGGGCTCTACGCCAACGCCCACCGGGGGGAAAGTCAAGAAAGCGGGTCTTGCCGCTTTTCCTCTCCGGAGGGCGGAAGTGGAGATCCGGCTCACCTTTGTTGCGGAGAGGCCCCCGTCGCCCCGCAGGAGCTCTTGATGGCCGCTGATGTTTCGGCCGAATATTTCTCATAAAGCTCTCTTATGCCGGAGGGGAGGTCCGGGTGATTTCCGGCTCATCGGGCAGCGCTGACGGCTTCCTGGTTGCCCGTCCGCGCTCTCCAGGCGTCCTTGATATGTTCCCAGCCCTGATTTATGCTTCCGTACGGTGGCGAGAGGGGATAATCGATGCGAAAACGCGTCTCCAACCGGCTCAGCAGAAAACGAAATACCCATGGAGAGCCAAGATGTGGTAGTATCTTATCAACAGGAGAGAAAGGAGAACATCATGTCCAAACGTTTTCTTGTGCTGTTGGGCCTGGTCCTGATCGTCGCCGGAGGAGTCGCCTTCGCGGCGGCCGGCAGCGGCCCGGAAGCCCTCTCGCCGCGGCCGCCTGCGACGCCGGTCAAGCTCATCTTCATCCACCATTCGACGGGCGAAGGCTGGCTGTCGGATTCCGGAGGACGGCTGGGAGTCACCCTCAAGAACAACAACTATTTCGTGAGCGACACCAACTACGGCTGGGGCCCGGACGGGATCGGCGACAACACCGACACCGGCCACTGGTGGACCTGGTTCCGCGGGTCCAGTCGGACGACGTACCTTAACGCCCTCTACGACGAAAGCGGGATAAACTGCGAATACACCCGACTGGCCAACGATCCGGGCGGCGAGAACGCGATCATCATGTTCAAGTCCTGCTTCCCCAATTCCCACATCGGGGGCAAACCCACCGACCCGGCCAAGACGGGTTCGAACCCGCTGCGCGGCCAGGACTGCAGCTCGTCCTACATGAAGGTCGCCAACGTCAAGGGGATCTACAATGACCTCCTTGTTTATTTCAAGACGAGGCAGGATAAGCTTTTTATCCTGATCGCTCCCCCGCCCCTGATCAAGGGTGGCACCGACTCGGCTCACGCCGCCAACGCCCGGGCCGTCCACACCTGGCTCGTCAAAGACTGGCTGAAGAACTACAAGTACAAAAACGTCAAGGTCTTCGACTTCTTCAACGTCCTGACCTCGAACGGCGGCAACCGCAACAAAAACGATGTCGGTAAATCGACCGGCAACCACCACCGCTATCGGAACGGCGCCATCCAGCACATCCAAACCGTGGCCAACAACTACTCTTCCTACGGCGCGGACGAATGGGACAGCCATCCGACCGCGGCCGGCGGCAAGAAAGCGAGCACCGAGTTCGTAAGCCTCCTCAACGTTTGGTACAACGCCTGGAAGGCTTCGCTCAAGGGGCGCTGAGCTTCTATTTCTTGACCGGCGGCTGAAGGTCCGGAGGCAGGGGCGAGAGGTAGGGCTTCCCCTTGGTCTTGGACAGCCACTCGTCCCTCATCTTTTTTAGAAGCTTGGGATCCTGAAGAATATCCAGACCGGTCGCCGCCATGACCTTGGCCGCCGTTTGGAGGCACTTATGGGCGATCGTCGTCCCGGAGCAGGCCACG
>JALHUR010000202.1 GCA_022867325.1 Candidatus Aminicenantota bacterium
AAGAACGAGATCCGCTACCGGACCCTGACCCAGCAGTTCCCGGAGATCGCCAAGGTCCTGTTCGCGCAGGCGGCTGAAGAGGCCAAGCGGCGCTTCGCCGAATACAAGAAAATGGCCGGGTAATCAGTCTTCGGCGCGGCGCAGAAACGCCAGCCGGACGCGGCCGGCGAAGTCCGCGACCGTATCCCTGGAATAGCCGGCGGGGGACACGGCGGGTTCGATCGATAACTCGATCCGGCCGGGACGGATGAGAAGGCTTCCCTTACGGGCGATCCGGAACGCCCCGGTTTGCATGATGGGCAGGATGTCCAAGCCCGTCTCCAAAGCCAGGAGAAACCCGCCCCGCTTGAAGGGCCCCAGTTTGTTATTGAGAGTCCTCGTCCCTTCGGGAAGGATGACGAATGAATAATCGGGACGCGACCTGATCCAGGCCGCGGCGCGCTTCAGGCTTGTGATCGCCCGGGCCCTGTCCTTGCGGCTGATCGGGATCACGCCGAGGCGCCGGATGGTCGCTCCGTAGACCGGCCAGCGGAAGTGGCTTTCCTCCTCGACCCCGCGGGCCATGCCCGGGAAGCCGGCCAAGAGGACCAGGGGATCGAAGAAGTTGACGTGATTCATCATCACGATATACGGCCTGCCCGCGGCGACGTTTTCCCGGCCGCGGACGCGGATGCGGATTCCGCACGCGGCAAGCACGACTCGGCAGGACGTTTTGATCAGACGCTCTAGGACGCGGCCGCCGAGGACGAAGGACGCCGACCAGACGAGGACGCAGCCGGCTGTGAAGACGGGGAGGGCGACGGCCCAAATGAGGGCCGAGCGGAGCCGTTCGCCGATGCCGGTCATACCAGAATGGTCAGCTCGCCCGGGAGGACTTTGAGTTGGAGCGGCGTCGTGCCCAGCAACTCGCCGTCGGCCATCAGGCGCAGGGGAGGAGTCCCGGCCACGGCGATCCGGGCGGCCTTGAGGATCTCGACTTTGGGGTGCGCCGCATGCCGGCCCGAGAACACGCCCCGAAAGATGGAGATGATCTCTCGGCGGTTGACCTCGTTGAAAAGGACAAGGTCGGCCCGGCCGTCCGAGACGTCGGCGGAGGGGGCGATCTTCATGTTCCCGCCCGTGTACTTGGAGTTGGAGACGACCATGGCGCTGTCGGAGACCGTCCAGGCGCGGCCGTCCGCCTCGAGCTCAATCCGGTTGGACAAGCCTTTGGTCAGCCTGAGGAGAACGGCCAGGCTGTAGCCGGCGGCGCCGAGAAACTTGAGTCGCTCGTTGGTCAGCTTCAGGATGTCGGCGATCAGGCCGACGCCCAGGATGTTCAGCGCGTAGCGCCGGACCGTCTCCGCGCCGGAATCATAGTTCAACTCGATGAGGTCGACATGATGACGGCGGCCGGCTAGAATGTGATCGAGCGCCTGATCGGCCGTCAGGACGCCGAAGTCGCGGACGAAGGAATTTCCGGTTCCGGCCGGGATCAGGCCGATTTCAGGACGCAAGAATGGCCGTCCCGCGGCATAGAGGCCGTTGACGACCTCGAAGGGGGTGCCGTCGCCGCCCAGGCAGATCAAGCGCTCGAACCTCTCCGCGGCCGCTTGGCGCCCGAGCTCGACGGCATGGCCGGCATATTCCGAAATCCGGACCGTAAGCCCCGGGATCGCTTCTCGGAGCCGCCGCTCGAGACGACCGAAGCATTTTTTCCCGCGGCCGTGCCCCGCGACGGGGTTGACGATCAGGAGCGTTTTCATGGGCGGGTGATCGAAGGGCGGCGTCCTTTGTCCTCAGAAGGGAATCGAGTCCTGGCTGGCGCCGTTCTGGAGAAAGAGGGCGCCGGCTTGGATGACGATGTAAATGATGAAAGCCGTGATCAAAAGGCCGTAGAGGAGCAGCCCGAGGGTTTTAAGGTTCGACACTTTTCGGGCCAATCCCTGGGGTGCGAGAACGTCGAAGGTCAGTTTCCCGAGGTAGATGATCAGGATCATGAGCCCGAGGGCGAGGCGGTAGACGTTCGTCCCGGCGTGGGCGTAATCGGAGGCGTCGATCCTGTAGAACGGCCAGAGAAGCCAGAGGGCGGCCAGAAATCCGGCCAAGTTCAGCCCCAGCTTAAGGGGTTTATTAGCCGTAGTATCGAGACTCATAGGATGTTAATATTTTAGCCCATTTCCATAAAAAAGAACATCCCGCAAGGATTCGCCGGGAATAAACGGGATCGGGCGGGCGTCCAATGAAGCGATGAATCAATAACTCCTAATTCCCCCTCCTATCCCTTTTTTCTACTCTTTTTGCTTTAAGGCCGGGACAACCCGGCCTCTACTTATTTGGGATCGGCGCCGATGATGGGGCGAGGAGGCCGGTCAGCGTTCCGGCCAGATTCTATCGAAAGCGGATTTGAATACATTCGGAAGAATGTCGCGGTCCAGGATGAACCCGAAAAGATAGTCGTCCTGCATCAACAGAACATGATACCGGCTGGTGCTGATTTCGAGGGACCTGCAGCTGTCCTTCTGACCCAGCAGCTCGGCCAGGTCGCGGACCGAATCCCAAAGGAGGGTAACCGTTTTATGGGGCAGGTCCAGATCTCGGTAGCGGCCGACCCCGATGAGCGTCTCTTTATCGAGGACGACGGCCATCAACAAGCCTTCTAACGAGGTCAGTTTCTTGAGGAGCCTGGTGATTGGCGGAGGCGTATCTTCGACATAGCTCGTGAGATCGAGCCGACGTTCCCTCAACCCGATCTCGAAGACTTTCTGGAGGGTCCTTTCCCGGAGCTTGAGGGTTTCCTTGAAGAATGCGCGATGGTAGCGGTTACCCGTCTCGATCTCACCTTGGATGGCGTCGAAGGCCAGGTGAACTTCGCTCTGTTTCATGCGGATGAGGAACTTCCTCAATGAAGCGGATCGTTGGAACGTGTCCTCGAAGATGCGTTCCTCGAGGAAGGTGTTGTCGGGGACGGGGTCGAGAAGAACGATCGAGGCGGCGGACCGCCGGATCTCTTTCCGGCCGGCTTCCGCCCCGCCGCCGATGGGAATGTCCTCCAGGGCCGTCGTTGCCATCCAACCCCGGTCCAGGAAAGCCAGCAAGGACTCGAAAACCTCCCGGTCGGCGCCGAAATAGACGATCTGCAGGGGGGATGTCCCCATCCCTTCTTCGGCTATGGCCGCCAGCAGAGAGTCCCTGAGGCCGGCCAGGTCTTGAAGGTCGATGATTTTGACGTCCGGGACGAAGCGCAGAGTTTTGGGGACGGCTCCGCAGAATACGAGTTGGCGATAGGGGGGAACATAGTCGAGGAGGGCCGCCACCAGCTCGGCCGCCTCGGATTCATCCGTACTCCTGACGGCGAGGCGGTTCCTGTGCCAGATCGAAGCTAAGAGAGCGACCTCACCTTCGAAGGGGCGCTCTGGAGCGTTCGTTTCGTTCATGCCGTCCGTCCGGAGAGGAGTGGCCGGTCGCCTTCGGAAATTCAGGCCCGGAACGCTTCGGCCAGTTTCAGAATGTGGGACTCGATCTTCAACTTGGCCAAACCGATCCCGGAATCATTCTTGAGGATGAGAACGAGGTGGATGTGGGACTTCCCGGGCTGCGTTTTAATCAGGTCGGATCCCTCGTTCAGACAGCGGACCAGAATGTGGGCCTTCTCGGTCTGGAGATGGATGAAGTGGCTCGCCCCCAAATCCATCTCCAGGGCCGCCTTCTGCGCTTGGATCATGACGCTGTTGGCGACCGGACCGAGCTCCTTGAGTTTGAGGGGGGAATTGGCCGCCTCCAGCTTAATGATGGATTCCCCCGACGGGGTGAAGACCCCGACGCCGCCGAATCCTTCGATCGTGGAGAATTCCTTCAGAAGATCGGACATATTGGGTTCCCTCCGTCGTGGGAGCATGACTAAAAACCATCATAGCCCAAGCCGGGCACCGGGGGAATCCTCTTTGCGGGTGAAATCCAGGGTGATTTTTTGGGCCCCGATATAGTCGCGGCGGGTGAATCCCGGGGGAGGCGGCGGCCGGACGACCTCCGCCCCCCGGGCGCTTAAAATCTTCGGCTAATCAGCGGGTGATCGTGATCGACCCGTTGGTTGTGGACAGGAGGATCTCAGGTCCGCCCTGTCCGATTTCGACTTCCAGAGAGTGGGGGGCCTTTTTGATTTTTTTGAGGGTCACCGGGAAGTCGAAGGAAATGTGGCCGTTGGTTGTTTCGGCCCTGAGGCTGGCATTGACCTTGTCCGGGTCCTCCAGCCGTAGGGTGATGCCGCCGTTGGTCGTCTCCGCCTCGATGCCGCCCGCAAAGCGGACCTGTTCGAGCCGGATGGAGCCGTTGGTTGTTTCGACTTTGACGCGGCCCTCGACGCCGCGGACCAAGATATCGCCGTTGGTGGTCTCGGCGTCAAGGTCTCCCTTGGCGGCGGAAGCCTCGATCCCCCCGTTGGTCGTCGAGACGCCGATCGAGCCGTAAGGCCCGGTCACCTGGACGTCGCCGTTGACGGTCTCGACCCCCCTGAGGTTCGTCCCTTCCGGGACGCGGATGTCAAAATCGACGCTGACGCGCAGGTTATGGCTGTATTTCGGCCAGACGGCCCTGACGACGACCCCGCCGGCGCTTTCCTCGACGATGATCTCGACCTTCTTGAGGTTCTCCTTGTCGCGCTCGGCGACCTTCAAGGCCTTGATCTCTGCCTTGTCCTCTTTCCAGGTCGATATCGAAACCCGTCCGTTGACGTTCTCCAAACTGAACAGGCCCCCCGCCTTGAGCGGGACGGTCTTGGAGAATTCCTCCTGGTAGTCGGCGCGCAGGTAAGATCCGACGCCCGCCAGGAGCAGACAGAGTCCAATCGCGGCGATTCGAGTTCTTGCGGTCATAACGGCAACCTCCTCGTCATGAAGATACACCCCTATAGACGACGGGGCGGTCGAAAAGGTTGCCCTGCCCGGCCCGAAAATCCGGTCCCCGCGTTTATTTGTCGGCGATGGCGTAGATGGAGGCGAAGGCGAGGCGGGAGATCTTTTCGATCAACTCCCCGCTGACCTTCTCGACGCTGTCGCTCGTCTGATGATAGTCGTCGGTCATGGACGCCATCCCGAAGATCCAAGGGATCTTCTCGGCGGCGAACGAGGAATGATCGCTGCCGCCCATGCCGCGCCCTGTTTGGCTCTGAGTTTCGCGCAGGAAGAGGTCCAGACCCACGTACTGGTCCGCGGTCCGAAGGACATCGGCCAGCCCGGCCCCGGCCGAGAAGCTGACGGGCAGGAAGGTGGCCGGCTTAATCTTCTTGAGGATATCCTGGCTGATCGGGATGTTCATCATGAAGGACATTCGCTGGATGGTCTTCTCATCGTAGGGACGGCTGATCATGTCCAAGTTGAAATAGGCGACGGTATTGGCCTGGGGGAAGGCCGGGTTCATGACGTAGTAACGGGAGCCGAGCAAGCCCTCCTCCTCGCCCGTCCAGAGGGCGAAAACGACCGATCGCTTGGGTTTCCGGGGACTGAGGGCCATCGCCCGCGCGACGTTGAGGACGCCGACCGAGCCCGAACCGTTGTCGTCGGCCCCGTTGAAGACATAGTCTTCATATTTGCCCAGGTGGTCGAGGTGAGCGCCGATGACGACGACCTCGTCCTTGAGGGCCGGATCCGAGCCCTCGATGAAGCCGAGGACGTTCATGGCTTTGACCAAGGCCGTTTTGGCCGTGGTGGCGACGGTCAGTTTGGTCCCGGGCACGACCAGCGAGGCCGGTTTGTAGGTCGTTTCGATTTTCTTCTGGAGGTCGTCGAGCTTGGAGCCGGTCCCCTCCAGGATGGCGTCGGCCATCTCGCGGGTGATCGAAATGACCGGGGATTGCTCCCAGGGCATGTTGGCCGAGATTCCGGGAATCACCAGCCGGCGGCGCGGCCTGTTGATGATGGGACGGTCGTCGCTCGCCCGGCGCGGCTCGCCCAAAGACCGGTAGATGTCGGCGTCTTTACCCTTGTTTTGAACTTGGAGGATGGCGGCCGGGCCGAGCTTGGCGATCTCGCGGGTCTTGCTGAAACCCTCTCCCATCCTCATCATCTGCATCGGGCCTTGGGCCGGGAAGTACTTGTCCTTGAGCTCTTTGACGGCTTGGAACGGGGATTTGGGATCGTCCTTGCCGGGAGCCTCGGACAGGATGATAACGATCTTGCCCTTGACGTCGAAGTTCTTGAAATCGTCGTAACCCGCGGCTTTCTCGGTGATCCCGTAGCCGGTGAAGACGACAGGCGCGCTGATGGTCTCGGCCGTCGAGGACATGCTCGAATAGTCGATGCCGGCTTGGAAGGAGCGAGTCTTGAGGGCGTCTCCCTTGCGGACCTCGAGGGTCATCTGGGCGTTGGCGTCGCTGATTTCCTTGAAGATGATGTTCTGGAGGTAGCTTTTTTCGGGAGCGGGAGCGGCCGGAGCGCCGGAGGCGGCCGGGTTGAACCGGCCGAATCCCTGGGGCCGAGGCGCGTCACCGAGCGGCTTGACCTTCCATAGGGACATGAGCGAAGCGGCATATTCGGCGGCGAGTTGATAGCCGCGCATCGTCGTTTCGCGGCCCTCCATGAAATCGGAGGACAGGAACGAGAGGATCGTGATCGAGTCCTTGGCCGTGATGGATTCGAATCCAGCCTTGAGGGCATCTGGGACGGGGAGCGGTGTTTCAACGGTCACCAGGTTCTTGAGTACGTCTTCAAGTTTGGGTTGTTGGGGTTGGGGTTGCTGGGCTCCGGAAAGGAGCGCCAGGATCAAGATCAGGGACAGGGCGATGAAAGGTTTTTTCATGGTTTTGCACCTCCTGTACGGCTTTACGTATTTTAGACGAAACGGGCTTTTTTTTCTTCCCCCCAGCCGCGCCGCCTCTCCGCGCCCTATTCTGCCCGCTTCTTTTTCCGCTTCCCGGCCAGGCGGTCGGCGATGACGTAGAAGGACGGCACGACGACCAGGCTCAGGATCGTGCTCAGGACCAGGCCGCCGATGACCGCGATGGCCATGGGCATGCGGATCTCGGACCCGGAGCCCATGCCCAGGGCGGGCGGGATGGCGGCCATAAGCGTCGCCGTAGCCGTCATCAGGATGGGCCTCAGCCGGATCGGCCCCGCTTTCTCCATGGCTTCCCGGGCGCCGAACCCTTGGGCTTTGAAAGCGTTCGCGTAGTCGACCAGGATGATCGAGTTTTTCTTGACGATCCCCAGCAGGAGAAGGAGCCCGATCATGCTGAAGATGTTCAGGCTCTGTCCGGCGAAGAGGAGGGCGAAGGCGGCGCCCGCGATCGAGAGCGGGAGAATGGTGATGATCGTGACCGGATCCTTGAAAGAGTTGAACTGGGAGCCCAGGATCATATAGGCGATCGCGACGCCCAGAAACAGGGCGAACAGAAGACTGCTCATGGAATCGCGGAAAGCCACGCTGGCCCCGCCCAGGACGACCCGATTCCCGACCGGCATGTTCCGGCCCAGGCTCTCGACGTACTTGATGGCCTCGCTCTGGGAGCGGCCGGGCGCGGGATTGGCGTAGATCGAGATGGCCCGTTCGCGGTCCCTTCGGGTGATGGCCTGGAGGGCGGGCTGCTCCTCGGAGGTGATCAGCGAGGCGAGGGAGATGAGCTGGCCGGACCGCGTCCGGACGCGGAGCCGGGCGATGTCTTCGGGCCTCGACCTCTGGGAAGCCATGAGCTTGAGACGGACGTCGATCCGGCGGCCTCCCGTGCTGTACTTGCCGACCCGGATGCCGCCGACCAGGGCGTTGAGGGTCGTGGCCACCTCGTCGATCGAAACGCCGACATCGGCCGTCATGGCCCGGTCGGGCATGACCCGAAGTTCGGGCATCCCCAGTTGATAGTCCGTGTCCAGGTCGACCACCAGGCCGCTGGCTTGGAGCTGCGCCATGATCTGCTGGCTTAATTCGATGAGCTGATCCCAGTTCGAGCCCCGAACCGAAAATTCGACCGGGAACCCGCGCTGGGCCGTGAAGCCCTGTTGGGAAAGGTCCTGGATGACCGCCCGCAGGCCCGGGATGGCGTTAAGCTCGCGACGGAGCTGCCCCGAGATCTCGGCCTGGCCGAGCTTGCGCTCCTTGGGGGGGACGAGGGTTGCGAACAGGTTGCCGCCGTTGACCCCGCCGCCGTAGCCGCCGATAAAGGCGTAGATCTGGGTCGTCTCGGGGCGGTTGACGACAAGGTCCTCGGCTTTCCGGATGAGCTTGTCCGTTTCGCTCAAGTCCGAGCCGACGGCCGTCTGGAGCCGGATGGCCAGGCGGCTCAAATCCTGGGAGGGGACGAATTCGGCGCGCATGATCCTGAAGACGCCGAGCGAAACGGCGAACAGGATCAAGGCCAGCAGGAGGATGAGGACCGGCCGTTTGAGGCTTCTGCGGAGGACGATGGAGTAAGTCTTTTCAAGCCGGCGGAAGCTCTTATCGACAAAGAGGCCGATGCGGTTGCGGCCTTCGCGGGAGGTTTTTAGAAATTGCGAGCAGCGGGCCGGGGCCAGGGTCACGGCCTCGACGTAGGAGAGGAGGACGGCCAGACAGAGCGTGATGCCGAATTGGAGGAAAAAGCGCCCGATGATTCCCTTGATGAAAATGACCGGGAGGAAGATGGCCACAACGGCCAGGGTCGCGGCCAGAGCCGCGAAGGCGATCTCGTGGGTTCCCTCCAGCGCCGCCGCGACCAGGCTTTTGCCTCCCTCGCGGTGGCGGAAGATATTCTCCATGACCATGATGGCGTCGTCGACGACGATGCCGACGGCCAAGGCCAGGCCGAGCAGGGTGAACGTGTTGAAAGTGAACCCCAGGAAGTAGATGATGGCGATCGTCCCCATCAGGGACATCGGGATGGCCAGGATGACGTTCAGGGTGCTCGAGAGAGAGCCCAGGAACATCCAGCAGACCAACGCGGTCAGGATGACGGACAGGATGAGCTCGAGCTGGATCTCCTTGACCGAGTCCTCGATGAACTTGGTCGAATCGTTGACGACGCTGATCGTCATCCCCTCCGGAAGGGTCCTCTGATAGGCCGCGATGGCCTGCTTGGCCGCCTTGGCGACGGAGACGGCGTTGGCCCCGCGCTGCTTTTTAATGCCGATCCCCTGGGCCGGGACGCCGTTGAGGCGGGCCATCCGCCGGACGTCTTCGAATCCGTCTTCGACCAGGGCGACATCGCTGAGGTAGATCGGCGCCCCGTTGACTTCGCGGATGATGATATGGCCGAGGGTTTCGAGGTCGACGGCCTCGCCCAGGACGCGGACGTTGACCTCGCGGCCCGGCGTCTCGAGCCGGCCGGCCGGGAGCTCGATGTGCTCGCGCTGGAGGGCCAGGATGACGTCGCTCACGGTCAGGCCTTTCTCGTCGAGCTGGGCGGCGTCCAGCCAGACCCGGACATTGCGGTTCTGGACGCCCATCATCGTGATCTCGCCGACGCCGGGGATGGTTTGAAGCTTCTCCCGGAGGCCGTACTGGATGTAATCGCTGATGACCCGGGCCGGGAAGGGGCCGCCCAGGGAGACCATCATGATCGGCTGGTCCTCGGGGTTGGACTTGGAGATGACGGGCGGGTCGATGTCGCGGGGAAGCCGGCGGGCCGCCTGCGAGACCTTGGTCTGAACGTCCTGGAGGGCGAGGTCGACGTTCCGGGAGAGATCCAGCTCGATGGTGATATTGGCCGATCCCATCCGGGAGCTCGAGGTGATGGTCAGGAGGCCTTCGACCTGGGCCAGGGCCTCTTCGAGCGGTTCGACGATGTCGTTTTCGATGACCTCGGGGGCGGCTCCCTCCCAGACGACCGAGACCGAGATGTTGGGGAAATCGACGTCGGGGAACTGGCTGATCCCGATCCGGGTGCCCGCGACCAGGCCGAAGACGACGGTCGCCGCCATGAGCATCCAGGCCAGGACGGGTTTCTTGACGCAGGTTTCGGTGAGGTTCATATCCGGAGCCCTTTCATGCCGGCGTTATTCTTTGACGGGAGCGGCCTGGGCCTTGTCGGGCGCCGCGGCGATCCGGACCGGCGCGCCGTCACGGAGGGCTTCGGCCCCGCGGACGACGAGAACCTCTCCGGGTTTGAGGCCGCTCAGGACCTCAACTTGTCCGTCGGCCGTCCGCATCCCGAGCGTCAGGATCCTCTGGACGGCCTTGTCGTTCTCGACGACGAAGGCCAGGAAACCGCGCTCGCTGGGCCGGATCGATGTCTGGGGGATGACCGGAGCCATTTTCGCGCTGCTGACCGGGATCGTGATTTCGGCGAAGGAGCCCGGCCGGAGCGCCTGATCCCGCGCGCCGTCGACCTGGGCGGTCACGTCAACAAGCCGCGTCACGTCGTCGGCCGAAGCGGCGATATGGACGATTTTAGCCCCGTAGTCGCGGGCGTCGTCCCGAACCTTGAAGACGGCCTTCATCCCGATCCGAAAGCGGGCGGCGTCCCTCTCGGGGACTTTAAAGCGGAGAAGCATCGGATCGCGCCGGACCAGGGTCGCCAAGACGGTCCCGGTTGGGACATACTGTCCCGTCTGGACCGTCCGCGTTTGGAGGATGCCCGAGAAAGGAACCCTGACGTAGGCGTCGTGGAGGTTGAGGTTGGCCTGGTTGAGGGCCGACTTGGTCTGGGCGACGTCCGAGGCCGCCAACAGGACTTTGGTCCGCCAGGTTTCGAGTTCCTCCCCGGGGATGAGGCCGGGATTCTGGGTGATGACGGTCTCCCTCCGCTTGAGTCCGGCCTCGGCATCGGCCTTGGCGGCGACGGCCTTTTCGTGGGCGGCCTGGGCCGCCTCGACGGCCAGCCGGTAGCGCTCGGGTTCGATTTCGACCAGGATTTGATCGACCTTGGCGAAACTCCCTTCGACGAACAGGATCCGGTCGACGACGCCCGGGACCCGGGCCGTGACCTGGACTTTCTCGAAGGCGTCGACCGAGCCGACGGCGTTCACGGTGTAGACGAGCGAGCGAAGCTCCACGGACTGGACCTCGACCGGGAACATGATCTTGGACCGGTCGAAGGCCCTCCGCCCTCCGGCGCCCTCCGCGCCTTTTTTACAGTCGACGGAAACTAAGCCCGCGGCCAGTATTAAAACGAACGGTATCCAGAGGGGTCTCATTTTCACAGTATGGGCTCCTTGCCGAACGGATCGAGTCCGAGTGCGGCTTCCAGGTTGAGATAGGCGATGGCGAGGCCGTAGCGTTCCCGGACCAGGGCGACCTCGGCCTCGAACAGGCGAACGTTGGCGTCCGCGACCTGAAGGGCCGTGCCCAGTCCTTGGCGGTAGAGCTCGGCCGTCTCGGCGGCGTTCCTCTTGGCGACCTCGTGGGCGACCGTGGCCTGCTTGAGGGACGCCCGCTGGTTCTCGAGCGAGAGGAAGGCGTCGCGGACGTCGAGCTCGACCTTCCGCAGTGTCGCTTGGACCTCGAGGTCGGCCAGGACGGCGTTGGCCTTTCGCTCCGCGTATTCGGAGTTCCGGGCCAGGCCGTCGAAGACGCTCCAAGTCATGGTCAACCCCAGGTTCCAGTTCGTGCTCCGTCCGGTGAGCCCCGCCTCGTTCGTGTAGCGATACTGGCTGTTGAAGGCCAGCGATGGCAGCCATTTGAGGATGGGCTCGAGGGTCAGGGCGCGTTGGGCCTTGGCCCGCCAGCGCAGGCTCGTCAAATCCAGGCGGCGGTCCTGGGCCCGGACGATGAAGTCCTCGACGTTTCCCCTCTCGATCTCCGCGGCCTGGAGGAGGAATTCGGGGATATGGAGCTTCCGACCCGACAATCCTTTCTCGTCGAGAAGGTTGCCGAGTTGGAGATAGGTCGTCTCGACCTGACCCTGGACTTGGGTGATCCCCATCTCGGCCGTCGCGTATTCGAGCTCGGCCCGGGTCACGTCGTTGACCGAGACAAGCCCGGCCGCATGGCGGGCTTTGGCGGCCTCCAGGGCCTGCCGGGCGTATTCGAATCGGCGCTTGGCGGCGTCGAGGACCTGGTCCACGCCGAGCGTCGACAGGAAGGCGTTCCCGACCTCAAAGGCCAATTGGCGCTTGGTTTCGGCCGCCGCGTACTTCTCGGCCGTCCGGTCCGAGCGGGCCTGCATGAGTGCGGGGAGGCTGCGGGAATCGAAGAGGGTCAGGTTGAGGGCGGCGACCCCGCTGATGGCGTTGAAGCTCTGGACGACGATCTCGGTGTTGCCGACCGTCCTCTTGACCTCGAAGGGCCTCCGGGTATAGGTTCCCGTTCCCGTGAGCGTGGGCAGGAAATAGGCGCGCGCCCGGCCCACCCGGGATTCGGCCGCGTTGAGCAGCTGGTCGGCCTGGAGGGCCCGCTCGTTGCGGGACAGGGCCAGCCGGATGGCCGATTCGAGGGTCAAGACCTCGTCCTGCGCCGCGCGAAGGGCCGCCGGAACGAGCAAGAGGAGCAGCAATGGCGCGGCCGTCCGCCTTCCTCGCTTTTTATGGGGCATTCTTATGTCGTTCATGGGATTCGACCGATCCTCCTTTAGAGCGATCCGAATAAGTCTATAGAGATATATCCTAATTTAGACGCGGAGTGTTGTCAAAACTTCCAAGTCCGGGCCTAACGGAGGGGTCCGATGATGACCCGGGCGGCCTGGGAGGGTTCGAGGACGCTCCGGCAGAACGCGTTCATTTCTTCCAGGCCGACCTCATCCACGAGCTCGGCGAAGCGGTTGTAAGCGTCGAGGCCCAAGTCCGTCCCCTCGCAAAAGGCGAGGATTCGGACACGGGAGCCTTTTCCTTCATAGTCCCTGAGGAAATCGGCCTTGGCGTAGGCCTTGGTTGTCCGCAACTCGTCCTCGCTGAAACCCGAGGCGGCGAAGTCCTTGAGCGTCGTCTCGAGGGCTTCGATGGCCGCCGTTGTCTTCGATGCGTCCGTTTCGAGGAGGGCTTCGAGGACGCCGCCCGAGCGGCCGGTTGTCGCCCGGGCGCCGACATTATAGGCGAGCCGGGACTTCGACCTCAACGGCCAGAGCTTCGACCCGACGCCCTTGCCCAAACCGGTCTCGAGGAGAGAGCCGAGAGCATAGGTCCGGAGCGATAGAGCCGGAAGGGGGAATACGAAGGAGACGAAGGTCTGCTTGTTCGCCTTGTCGATCGTGTTCTCTTTTTCCCTAAGGGCGGGAGCGAGGAGGGCGGCGGCCGGAGGCGGGTTTCCGGCCGGGAGCTTGTTGAAATATTTCCGGAGCCAGCCTTCGATTTGAACTTCCTCGAGGTCCGAGACCACGATGAAGGAGAGATTGCCGGTCCGGAAGCGATCCCGATAAAAACCGCGGATGTTGTCCTTTTGGATGGCCTTGAGGCTTAGCTCGTTCCCGAACACCGACGCGCCGTATCCGGACGGACCGAAGAACGCCCTCAAGGCGGCCGGCCGGCCGGCCCGGGACGGATCATCCTGCTCAAGCCTCGCTTGATGGGCCATGGACTCCTTGATGAAATCGATCCGGAAGCCGGAGAACAGAGGGTCGAGGATGATTTCGGAGGCCGTTTTCAGGGCCTCTTCGAAATGGGAGGAAAGGCTTTCGATCAGGATGAGAGCGTAGTCCTCTTCGACCGTCGTCGACAGCCGGGTCGACTGGCTCATAAGATCCTGGGCTTTGCCCTCGTCGGTGATCTCGAGCGAAAGCCGGGTCGTAAGATGGGTCAGACCTTGTTGCCCCTCCGGCTCGGCCGCTTTTCCGCCCCCGCTGACGATGCCCAGGACCGTGACCGCCGACGATGTATCCCGTTGAAAGATGAAGGCGGGGCCGTTCTGGAGGGCCCGGCGAGAGGGGAGGGCCCCTGCGGCCGCGGCGCCGCCGCGGGGACTCGGCCCGGCCGACAGTCCCAACAGGAGGACGAGGACTCCCGCCAGAATCGGTCCGGACGCCGGCTCCCTCATTTCCGTTGCCCCGATTTGTCCTTGGGAAGAATGACGACCGAGGCGACCTCCCCTTCGCTGAAGACCCGGGCCGCCGCCTTCCTGAGGTCCGAGGACGTCAACTTGTCGATCGCCGCCAGAAAGTCCGTGCCGTTCCCATTGTCCGAGAAGAGGATGTACCTGGACAGGGAGCGGGCGAGGTTGAGGCCGTTCTCCTGGAACGCTTCGACCGAGAACCGGATTTGATTCTTGGCGCTTCCAAGGAAATCGAAGGCATAGAACTTGGCCTCGCCCATGTAATCATCCTTGGCGAAATTCAAGTTCCGGGCCTTCTTCATGAAATCGACGGCTTGCCTTTTGGCGGCGGCGACGTTGTCCGGCTCCAGAGTCATGGTCAGGACCACGAAGCCGCCGTAGCGACGGGCGATATAGCTCATGGTCAGCGTTTTGACCAGGTCGCGGCGGCCGCCCCTTAGGACGCCGTTCAGCATGGGGTTGACGCCGCGGCCGCATATTTCGGTCAGGACGTCCATGGCGTATTGGTCGGGATGATCGGCGTCCGGCGCCGCCCAGCCCAGGACCAGAGTCGCTTCTTGAACGTCCCTGGTCTCCCTGATCTCCACGGATTTCTCGAGCCGGGCCGCCTTGGGGAAGTCGGCGGGAGCGAAGGGCGTCTTGGCCAGGTCGCCGAAAGCGGCCCGGACTTTGGCTTCCATGTCCGCGATGGCGAAATCCCCGACGACGGCTAGGGCCGCGTTGGCCGGGACAAAGTACTTTTTGTAAAAGGCGAGGACCTGATCGGTCGTAACGGAGCGGATGATCTCCCGCGATCCGTAGATCGGCTTTTGGTAGGGATGTCCCTTGAACACGCTCTGCTGGACGAGGTATCCGGCGTACCTCCGGGCGTCGTCCTCGAGCATGCTGAGCTCTTCGAGGATAATCTCCTTCTCGGATTCGAGCTCCTCCGGGCTTAGCTCGAGGCCGAACAGGAGTTCCCGCTGATGGCGAAAGGCGAAGTCGGCCTCCGCGGCCGGAAGGGATATCTCGAACAGGGACAGGTCCTGATCGGTGTGGGCGTTGAAGTAGGCGCCCCGACTCCTCGAAGCGAGGCCCGCGTCACCCCCGGCGCGGGCCTCGGTCCCCCGGAACAGGATGCAGTGCTCCAGGATGTGGACGAGGCCGTTCGTCTCGGCGGTCTCGTCCTTGGAGCCCAGGTTGACGGCCGTCGCGACGTTGAGGAGTGGGACATCGCGCTTTTCGAGGAGGAAAACCCTCAGGCCGTTGTCCAGATTGAAAAATTTGCTGACCTCAGCCGGGGAGGGAAAAAGGGGGTGGGCCGTGAGAAAAGCGGCGAGGAAAAGGAAGGAGGAGGGAAGGAGGGTCGAGTCATTTCTCGCTTTCATCCGGCCCGCCGCGATTTATAATGCCGATTTTGTGCCAAGTTTCTTTCCTTGGGCCGACCCCTTCATGTTAAACAATTTTACGCCGCATGTAAATTAATTATGGGGACACATCACTTAATTCGGATCGGTTTTGATTTTTAGGGCGGAGGGCGGGAATTAAGTGATGTGTCCCCAGAATTATTCCCGGGCGTGAATTAAGTCGTGTGTCACCGGAATTAATGGTAAAATAGGCGGGGTTTCGGAGCAATTCCATGAAAAGCGACATCAAAGCCCGGATCATGATCGTCGACGACGAGGAGAACATCCGCAAATCCCTGCGGATGATCCTCGAGTACGAAGGCTATACCGTCGTCGAGGCCTCGTCGGGCGAGGATGCGCTGGACATGCTGGCCGTCCAGGAGATGCCGGACCTCATCCTCCTTGATATCATGCTTCCGGGCAAGGACGGCCTGTCCATCCTCCAGGATCTGCGGCGGAAGCCCTTCGCCCCCGATGTCATCATGATCTCGGGGCAGGCGACCGTCAAAGCGGCCGTCGAGGCGACCAAGCTCGGCGCCTTCGATTTCATGGAGAAGCCGCTGTCCCGGGACCAGGTCCTGCTCCGCATCCGGAACGCCCTGACCCAGAACCGGCTCCTGCGAGAATGCCAGGACCTCAAGAGGAAGGCCGAGAAACGCTACGAGATTATCGGGAGCCACCCCCTCATCCAGGGTCTCTGGAAGGAGGTCCAGAAGATCGCCCCGACGAACGCGACCGTCCTCATTTTCGGCGAGAGCGGGACGGGCAAGGAGCTCATCGCCCGGGCCATCCATAACCTGAGCCTCCGGACCAAAGAGCCCTTCGTCCAGGTCAACTGCGCGGCCATCCCCGAGGAGCTCATCGAGTCGGAGCTGTTCGGCCACGAAAGAGGGGCCTTCACGGGCGCGACCGAGAAGAAGTCGGGCAAGTTCGAGCAGGCCGACGGCGGAACGATCTTCCTGGACGAAATCGGGGACATGAGCCTCAAAACCCAGTCCAAGGTCCTCCGGGTCCTGGAGGAGGGAGAGGTCCAGAAAGTCGGCTCAAGCCGGACGAACAAGGTCGAAGTCCGGGTCATCACGGCGACCAACAAGGACCTTCATGAGGAGATCGGCCGGGGCCGCTTCCGAGAAGACCTCTTCTTCCGGCTGAACGTCGTCCCGCTCGTCTCGCCACCGCTCCGCGAGCGCAAGGAGGATATCCAGATCCTGGCGGAATATTTCTGCCGAACCTATGCCGATGAGAACAACGCCCGTCCCAAGCGTTTCGCCGAGGACGCCCTCGAGGCCATGATGAAATATCCCTGGAAGGGGAACGTCCGCGAGCTCCGGAACCTGGTCGAGCGGCTTATCATCATGACCGACGGCGAGGTCATCCGGCGGCGGGACCTCCCCGAGACGGTCAGCGGCGAGCGGTCCGTCCTCCTTCCGGACGCCAAGGCCGTCAAAACGCTCCGCGAGTACCGGGATCTGGCCGAAAAGGATTTCATCCTGGCCAAGCTCGAGGCGAACGGCTGGAACATCTCCCAGACCGCCCGGGAGATCGATACGCCGCGCAGCAACCTGTATAAGAAATTGGAGCAGTACGGCATCAAGATAACGGCCGGCGTGGGCGAGGCGGCTGCTCCTTCCTCCGAGGAGGAGGGGGAGTGAGGTTCGAAGTTTACGTATCATTCTCACCGTTCCCGCTCGCGACGGACCGGAATACGGTTTACATCCCTCATTTTTGACAATCTGGGGAGACTGTTATATCTTCTCCAACAAAAGAACGATAGGCTGAGGTGCATTGCTGGATAAGCAAAGCATGCCTGATCGAATGAAAGCTGCGAAGAAAGGGAAGGTGTGAAGATTATGAAAAAGAGAAAAGCGCCAGCTATGTTTTTTACAGTGTTATTGGCAGTCATAGTAGCCATCATCACATTATTTTACGATAAGGGTTCCGCTCAAGCCGTCGACGAGGTGTGGGTGAAGAGTTACAACGGGCCCGCCAAAGGCGACGATTTCGCAAGGGCCGTGGCCGTGGATAAATCCGGCAACGTCTACGTGACAGGAGAGAGCCCGGGTTCAGGCACCTATCGTGATTATGCAACGATCAAATACAGCAGCTCCGGCAACCAGCTCTGGGCCAAGAGATACAACGGGCCGGGCAATCGGGATGACTATGCCGTGGCTCTGGCCGCGGACGGCTCCGGCAATGTCTACGTCACGGGATATAGCAAAGCGCCGGGCACCGGCTATGATTACGCCACGATCAAATACAACAGCTCCGGAAAGCAGCTTTGGGTGAAGAGATACAACGGGCCGGGAGACAGCGATGATACTGCGGTTGCCATAGCCGTGGACGGCGCGGGCCATGTCTATGTGAGCGGATATAGTAAGGGCTCGGGCACCGGCTACGATTATACCGTCGTTAAATACTGAAGCTCCCCACGACTCGGCGGCCGTCAGCAACTTCGGAAAAGAGGAACGGGTGCCCGTGAGCAGGAAAAAACGCCGGGCGCTCAAAGGCCGTCCTGAAATTCTTGGCGGCACCGATTCATAAGCTGGAGGAAGCCCGGGCAATTGACCCGTTCGCCGACGCTACCCCGCCCTGAAAGGCGGGGCTTTGAATCGGAGCCCCGCCTTTCAGGGCGGGGACGAGAAGCGAGGCTCAGGGTTAATCCCGAATAAGCCCCGGCATTCATGCCGGGGAGTCGAGGGATTGACAGGCCGCGGGCTAACCGGTATAAGATAAAAGTGTAAGAGGGCATTTCTACGATAACGGCTGGAGTGGGCGAGGCGGTTGCTCCTTCCTCCGCTGAGGAGGAGGGGGAGGAAAGTCCGAACTCCACAGGGCAGGATGGTCGCTAACGGCGACTCCGGGCGACCGGGGGAAAGTGCCACAGAGACCAGACCGCCCCTCGCGGGCCCTCGGGCCCGGGAGGGGCAAGGGTGAAACGGCGAGGTAAGAGCTCACCGGCCGCGCGGCGACGCGCGGCGCACGGCAAACCCCATCCGGAGCAAGGCCAAAGAGACCCCGTTTGAGGACGGCCCGTCCGAAGGGGTGGGTAGGCCGCAGGACCGTCCGGGCAACCGGCCGGCCAGATAAATAATCGCCCCCGCTCGCGCGGGAACAGAATTCGGCTTATGTCCCCCTCCAGCCGTTGCTTTTTTTCCGATAGACGACGGTCCTAGCGCTTCTGGACCTTGAGGATCCAGCTCTGGAAGGCATTAGCGCCGTTTCGGGCCTTCTCTCCCCGAATCGTCTCATCGAAATCGATGAACCACCGGCCTCCCTCTTGGCGTAGAGCCCAATTCACGGTCGAGAATTCCTTCTTATCCGGCGTGAAATAAAGGCTGGCCATAGAGTTCTCCGATCGAGTTCAGCGCTGTTTGATGGCGTCCGCGATCTTCTGGACGCTAAGCATTCCATAGTCGAGAGTATGGACGTCGCCATTGGCGAGGGTGACGACAACCTTTTTCTTGAGCAGGCTGCTCTGGACATCGACGGTCTTGATTTTATCCTTGGGGATGGCTATGAACCCCCAAGATCCCTTGTAAACGATCAATTCCTTCAATGCCCCGGAGATGGACGTATCGAATTTGGCGTCAAACAAGATCCTTTGATTGGTCACGGTCAAGGGGCCGGTGAATCGTCCCCCGCCATGAGGCAGAAAATTCAATGTCCATGTTCCGAGTTCGACTTCATTCGGCTGCAAATCGTATTTTGCCATAAATCCTCCTTATAAAGTTTGTAGGACATGTCTTTCGTGGCGCGCAGTTGGAAGTGCCGTTCATCTGCCGTTTCCGCCTCATCTTATCTCCACGGATGATAAAACGAGACAGGATAGGTTGTCAATTTAAGTCAACCCCTCGACACTTCTATGATGGCGAAACGCAAGCCCCCCGCGGCTTTTCTTTTTTCTTCATCTTCTTTCCTTCTTATGGCTGCCTCGGTTTCTTGAACCACCCTTCTATCCGCGCCTTTTAGCGCATTGTAATATC
>JALHUR010000203.1 GCA_022867325.1 Candidatus Aminicenantota bacterium
AGGACCGATGCCACGAAACCGTAGGCGGCGATGGCCAGGATGATCCCTTCGCGGGGGAGGGTGAAAACGGCCGCCAGGGACGGGGAGCGGGCCACGACGTTCCCGAGGATCACGGCCGCGAACACGCCGACGACCCCGATCAGGCTGGCCTCGGCGATCCGGCCCTTCCGGATCCGGTACATCCACAGTCCCACGAACAGCGCGATCGGGATGGTCATGGCGATGGTGAAGGTGCCCCAGGCGCTCTCGCTCAGGGCGTTGACGACGGCCAGGCCCAGGCCGGCCAGGGCGACGACGATGATGATCAGGATGGCCACCGAGGCGACGGCGCCGCCGAGCGGGCTGACCTCGTGCCGGGCGATCTCGGCCAGGGACCGCCCCTTGCGCCGGACCGAAGCGCCCAAGACGAGGAAGTCGTGGACGCCGCCCGAGATGACGGCGCCGAGCAGCATCCAGAGGAGCCCGGGCGCGTAGCCGAATTGAGCGGCCAGGACCGGGCCGATCAGAGGGCCGGCGCCCGAACTGGCCGCGAAGTGGTGGCCGAACAGGACCCATTTATTGGTGGGATGGTAATTGGAGCCGTCGTTAAGGGTATGGGCCGGGGTGGGCCGGTTGTCGTCGAGCGCCAGGATCTTGGCCGCGATGAAAGCGCTGTAATAGCGATAGGCGAGGGCGAACAGGAGAAGGGCGCCGATGACGATCGGGACGGCGTTCATCAGGAAGCGGACGGGCCTTTAGCCCAAAGCCTGTTGATGACCCGGATCAGGACGACGCCGCTGACGAAGAAAACCGCGGCCAGGCCGATGGCGTAGCCCCATCGCCCGTAGAGGATGTTCCCGACCATGAACAGGGCCGACCAGATCGTGAGCGATCCCGACACCCAGCCGACCAGGGCCAGGGGGAAGCTCTCGTGGGTCGCCTTGGCCTCGGCTTCCGAAATGCCGGCTTCCTTCCGGATCACGTTCCAGCCGGGGCCGAAGGGGCGGACTTTCCTGTAGAATTTGATCAGGGTTTGGCGGTCCGTCTGCGGTCCCAGGAAGGCCGTCAGCATCCAGCAGACGGTCGTCACGGCCACGGTCAGGGTCAGGGCGTAGTGGGTGGGGATGACGACGCCGGCTTTGCGAAGGATCAGGATCAGAAGGGAGAAGGCGAAGGAGCTGACCATGGCAAAGACCTCGCACCAGGCGTTGACGCGCCACCAGAACCAGCGGACGAGATAAAGGAGGCCCGTCCCGGCCCCGACCTGGAGGATGATGTCAAAGCTATCCTTGGCCGTCTCCAGGACGAAGACCAAACTCGCGGCGGACACGAAGAGGAGGATGGTGGCCAGCCGTCCAACCATGACATAGTGCTTCTCGGTCGCATCCTTCTTCAGGAAGCGCCGGTAGAAGTCGTGGACGAGGTAGGACGCCCCCCAGTTGAGGTGGGTCAGGTTCGTCGACGAGTTGGCGGCGATCAGGCCCCCGACCATCAATCCGATGAACCCGACCGGAAGGAACTTGAGCATGGCCGGATAGGCGATGTCGTGTCCGAGCAGGCTTGGATTGAGGTTGGGGAAGGCCTTCTGGATGTCCGAGAGCTGGGGGTAGACGATCAGGGAGCACAGCCCGACCAGGATCCAGGGCCAGGGCCGCAGGACGTAATGGGCGATGTTGAAGAACAGGACGGAGCCGAGGGCGTCCTTCTCGGATTTCGAGGCCAGCATCCGCTGGGCGATGTAGCTGCCGCCGCCCGGCTCGGCGCCGGGGTACCAGACGGCCCACCACTGGACGGCGATCGGCATGATGAAGATGGCGATGGCCAGGTCCCAGTTGCTCCTGAAATCCGGCAGCATGTTCAGGAAGTGGACCCCGTTGGGGCCGGTCGTCGCCGAGAGCTTCGAAACGAGAACGCCCATGCCGCCGACGTATTTGACGGCGAAGTAGGCTGCGGCGATGACGGCCGTCATCTTGATGAAGAACTGGATCATGTCGATGACC
>JALHUR010000204.1 GCA_022867325.1 Candidatus Aminicenantota bacterium
ATGGCGGACGGCGTCTTTAACCAGGAACCGGCCCTTGACGCAGGCCTGTCCGCGGTTGACGGCCCCGTCCGGATCGGGGACGGCGCCGAGGATCCGGCCCTCCTTGAGCCCGACTCGGAGCTTGCAGCCCTGGCCGCAGAACGGGCAGAGGGCCGGCTTTTCCTCTTCGGGCGGGCGCTCGTAGCGAACGCCGCGTTCGGCAAGCGAGCCGGTCGGGCAGACGTCGACGCAGGCGCCGCAGAACCGGCATCCCGAGTCGACCAGCCGCCGGTCCTGGGCCGTGCCGATGACGGTCTGGGACCCCCTGAAGATAAATGTCAGCACGGAGGCCCCCCTGACCTCGTGACACACCCGGGCGCAACGGCCGCAGAGGATGCAGAGGCTGTTGTCCCGATCGATGAAGGGATCGTCACGCCGGACTTCCCCCTCCCGCCGCAGGGAGGGGAAATGGACCCGGTCGAGGCCGATCGCTTCGACGACCCGCTGGAGCCGGCAACGGCCGTTGGCCGGGCAGAGCACGCATCCCGTGACCTCGCCCACTTTCCGGATCGTGGACTTGAAGTCGTCGCAGGACGTCTTTTCGGCGCAGGCCAGGCAGGCGTTGGGGTGTTCGGACAGAATCAGCTCGAGGATTCCCCGCCGCAGCGTCTCGAGTGCCGGCGTTTTGGTGCGGATGTTCATGCCCTCTTCGGCGGGAGTGCTGCAGGCCGGGAGGTAGCCCCTCCGGCCTTCGACCTCGACCAGGCAGAGGCGGCAGGCGGCATAGGGCTCGAGTCCGGGGTGGTCGCAGAGCGATGGGATGAAGATGCCGTTGGCCCGGGCGACCTCGAGCAGGGTGGGACTCCCCTCGATCAGAAGCGGGCGGCCGTCGATGATGATGGTCATGGCGTTGTCTTGGAAACGGCCCGGATCTTGGGCGGACAAACGTTGAAACAGGCGCCGCACTTAATGCAGGCGGCCTGGTCGATGACGTGGACTTTCTTCGGTTCACCAGCGACGGCATTGGCCGGACAGTTCTTGAGGCACAGGAGGCAGCCGACGCATTTTTCGGGCTCGATCACAAAGGTGATCAGGTTCTTGCAAACGAGCGCGGGGCAGCGGCGGTCGTCGATATGGGCCCTGTATTCGTCCAGGAAATAGCGCATCGTGGACAGGACGGGATTGGGCGCCGTCTGCCCGAGTCCGCACAGGGATCCGTGCTTGACCGTCAGGGCGAGCTCTTCCAGCTTTTTGAGGTCTTCGGGACCGCCCTCTCCGGCCGCGATCCGGGCCAGGATTTCGGCCATCTGGCGGGTTCCGATCCGGCAGGGCGCGCACTTGCCGCAGGACTCTTCCTGGGTGAATCGCAGGAAATAAAGGGCGATGTCCACCATGCAGGTGTCCTCGTCCATGACGATCATGCCGCCCGATCCCATCATGGCGCCGGCCCGGCTCAGGCTCTCATAGTCGACGGGCAGGTCCAGGAGCTGATTAGGAATGCAGCCCCCGGAGGGACCGCCGATCTGGACGGCCTTAAATTCGCGGCCGCCCGGGATGCCGCCCCCGATGCCGAAGACGATGTCCCGCAGCCGGATGCCCATCGGGACCTCGACGAGTCCGGTGTTGTTGATTTTGCCGACGAGCGAGAAAATCTTTGTCCCCTTGCTCGTCTCGGTGCCCAGCCCGGAGAACCAGGCGGCGCCGCGCCGGATGATGGAAGGAATATTGGCCCAGGTTTCGACGTTGTTGATCACGGTCGGCTGGCCCCACAGGCCGTGCTGGGCCGGGTAGGGGGGCCTGGGCCGGGGGAAGGCCCGCTGACCTTCGATGGAAGCGATCAGGGCGGTCTCTTCGCCCGAAACGAAGGCGCCGGCGCCCCGCACGATCTCGAGGTCGAAATCGAACCCCGATCCCAGGATATCCTTCCCCAGCAGGCCGAGCTTGCGCCCCTGTCGAATGGCGATGCCCATCCGCTCCAGGGCCAGCGGGTACTCGTTGCGGATGTAGATGAATCCCTTGGCCGCCCCGACAGCCTTGGCCCCGACGACCATTCCTTCCAGGACGGCATGGGGATCGGCTTCGAGAACGGACCTGTCCATGAACGCCCCCGGATCCCCTTCGTCGCCGTTGCAAATCAGGTACTTGGGCCGCGCCTTCTCCCGCCGGCAGAGGTCCCATTTCCGTCCGGTCGGGAATCCGGCCCCGCCGCGGCCCCGGAGCCCGGAGGCCGTGATCTCCCCGATGATTTCCTCGGCCGTCATCCGGGTCAGAGCCTTGGCCATGGCCTAGTAGCCGTCGTAGGCGATGGCGTCCTCGATCCGTTCCGGATCGATGCGGCCCCGGTTGCGGAGGACGATCAGCCTCTGGTGCTTGAAAAAATCGATATCGGACATCTTGGGGATGGGAGTCGTTCCGGGGGAGGGGACATACATGAGCTTTTGGATGGGGCGTCCCTTGAGGAGGTGTTCCTCGACTAAGAAGGGGACATCCTCGACGGTCAGGCGCTGATAGAAGATGCCCTCGGGATGAACCATCATGATCGGACCCCGCTCGCAGAATCCGTTGCAGCCCGTGGCGACGACCAGGACCTCGTCAGCCAGCCCCCGCCTCGCGACTTCCTTCTCCAAGGCTTCCTTGAGGGTGAAGGCGCCGCAGGACACGCAGCCCGTCCCGGCGCAAACCAGCAAATGAGCCCGGTAATACTTCACGCCTCTCCTTCAATTCATCGTTTTCACCGCCGGCGGCCCGCGCCGGAAGGGTTGCGATGCGGCCGCTCCGACCGCCGTCCGAGCGTCTCCAGGACCGCGTTGGCCTTGGACTCGGTCATCTGACTGTAGTAGCGGCCGTCCGCGACTACGAGCGGAGCCAGCGCGCAGGCCCCCAAGCAGTTGACCCGCTCCAGGGTATATTCCCGGTCGGGCGAAGTTTGTCCGGCCCGGATCCGGAGGCGGCGCTCGAAGTGCTCCAGGATTGCCGTTCCGCCCCGGACGTGGCAGGCCGTGCCCATGCAAACCGTGCAGATGTGACGCCCGCGCGGTTCCAGGCTGAGGGATTTATAAAAGGTGGCGACGCTGTAGACATGGGCCAGCGGGACGTCCAATTCCCGGGCCACTTCTTCCAGGACTTGGGAGGAGAGCCAGCGCTCGCGATCCTGGATGTCTTGGAGGATGGGGATGATGGCCCGTGTTTGGCCGCCGTACTTGGCGATGATGCGCCGCACAGCCGTCGGCTTGGAATCCGTCCCGCTTGTTTTTCTTTTCTGCGCCATATAGCGCTTACCTTACAGATAAACCGGGAAGATTGTCAATGGCTGTTTAAAAATTCACCGGCAGCGCTGCCAGTCGGACTCGCTGAACAAGCGGTCCAGTTCTTTCCAAAGATCTTTGACGTCGCAGGTCATGACGATCAAATCCTGGGAGACACCTTTGAGATCCTTAACGAAGTCGGGCAGTATGGACTCCTCGCGGAAACCGAGCCGGCGGAAAATTTTCTGGGCCCCGACCTGGGGCCTCATCATCCGGGCCACGATTGTTTGAAGCTTGTTTTGAACGGCCAGGAAATAGAGTTCCCGGATCATGATCGTTCCCAGTCCCCGCTGTTGGAAGGGCCGGGCGACGATGACCCGGATCTCGCCCTGGTGCTTGCTCCAGGCCTCGCCCGAAAGCTCGAGGGCGCCGCTGGCGACGATCAGGCCGCCGTGAATGGCCGCGATCCTGATATCGTCCCCGCTTTCGATCCGGCGCAGACGCTTGGCCACGACGACTCGGTCGGTGACGTCGAATTTCAGGTAGTTCCGGTCCTCGATCGGGAGGGCCCGATAGAACTCCAACAGCAGGTCAAGGTCTTCGATTCCCAGTTTCCGGATCGTTACTTCCGTTCCGTCTTTGAGTTTCTCGATCTTATCCATCGCTGTTCTATCCTTTATATCAGGATGATGGTCCGTCATGAGATTTCACTATATGAATGGGCACGGGAAATGTCAAGCCGACGCCGCCCGTCCCGGTCCGGCGGCGGATTGACCCGTTCGCGAGGCTCAGGGTCAATACTCATGAGCCGGAAACGCCTCATGAGTACCGGCGCTCCAACGCCTGCAATGGGAAGATCCCACGGACGTAAGTCCGCTGAGCTTCTGCCCTGACCAAACCCCGGCATTCATGCTGGGGAGCAGCCTTGCAGCACTCATGGCTCCCATGAGTGTTGAGGGTTTGACAGGAGTCCGGCGCCGGTGTTATTGTGAATGCTGTAAGACTGATGCCAACCCGGCGGCTCATTCGTCGTTTTCTTGACTTGTCGCTACGGCGCAAGCTCATCCTGAGCTTCCTGGCCGTCATTTCGATGGGCGGCGTCCTGACGCTCATCATCGGCACCCGGATCGAGCACAATACGATCATCTCTCTGGCCGAAGCCAAGGTCTGGCACGACCTGGCCTCGGCGCGAATGGTCTATCAGGTCAGGCTGAACGGCATCAGCGACATCGTCAGACTCAGCGCCGCTCAGGAATTCCTCCGGGAGGGGCTCCGTTCCGGGCGCCGCGAGTCGCTGATCCCCAAGCTCGACGAAATCCGCCGAGAGTTCGGGCTGGACATCCTAACGCTTACCGACGGCCGCGGCCGAGTCGTGGTCCGCTCGCGCAGCCCCGAGATCTTCGGCGACGACCAGTCCCGCGATCCGTTCCTCGTCCGCGCTCTCCAAGGTCAAATCGTGTCCGGGACCCAGATCGTCGTCCGGGACGAGCTTCTCAAGGAAGGACCCGATCTGTCCGAGCGGGCCTATTTCAAATTCGTCCCGACGCCCATGGCCGCCGAGCGCGCCGAGGACCACGAAGAGAACGGTATGATGCTCAAGGCCGCCGCCCCCGTCTTAGGGGCGGGGGGGGCGCCGCTCGGGGTCCTCTACGGCGGTCTGCTCTTCAACCGGAATTATGAGCTCGTGGACCGGGTCAAGGACATCGTCTTCAAGGGCGAGAAATACAAGGGCCACGACATCGGAACAGCGACCCTGTTCCAGGATGACCTCCGGATCTCCACCAACGTCCTGGATGACAAGGGAAACCGGGCCGAAGGGACCCGGGTTTCCCGAGAGGTCAACGAGGCCGTGTTGCGCCGGGGGCAGCCCTACCTCGGCCGCGCCTTTGTCGTGACGGCCTGGTACATCACCGCCTACGAGCCGATCCGGGACATCGAAGGACGGACCATCGGCATGCTCTACGTCGGAATGCTGGAGAAGCCGTACATCGACCTGCGCAACCGGGTCATGGCGACCTTCGCCGGACTCGCCGGCCTGTGCACCCTGTTTCTGCTCGGCCTGCTGTCCTTTGTCGCCCGCCAGATCACAAAGCCCCTCGCCGTCATGGTTGAGGCCACCGATAAGATCGCCCGGGGCGACCTTAGCCACCGCATCCAGATTGAAGGGCGGGACGAGATCGGCCGGCTGGCCCAAGAGTTCAACCTCATGACCGAGGATCTTCACGAGGCCCGTGAGGACCTAAGCCAATGGGGGCGGACACTGGAGCGGAGGGTGGAGGAGCGGACGCGGCAGCTCCGTGAGACGCAGGACCAGCTCATCCGGTCGGAAAAGCTGGCGTCTCTGGGCAAGATGGCGGCCGGAGTGGCTCACGAGATCAACAATCCCTTGACGTCGATCCTAATTCATACCCATCTTCTGCTCGAGCAGGACGACGACCGGGCTGGGGTCCGGGAGTCCCTGATGCTCATCGCCGATGAAACAGCGCGCTGCGCCCAGATCGTGAACGGCCTTCTCGATTTCGCCCGCCTGACACCCTCCCAGTCGATCCCCAGCGACATCAACGATATCATCGAGCGGACGCTCCAGCTTCTCGAGAAGCAAGCCGCCGTCCGGAACATCCGGATCGAAAAAAAACTGGACCCATCGCTTCCCCCGATCGACCTCGACAAGAACAAGATCCAGCAGGTTTTCTCGAACCTGACCATCAATGCCTGCGAGGCGATGCCCGGCGGAGGAATGCTCATCGTTACGAGCCGTCTGAGCCGCGACGGCACCGGCCTCGAAATCGTTTTTTCCGATACGGGAGTCGGTATCCCCAACGACAATATTCCCAAGCTCTTCGACCCGTTCTTCACGACCAAGAGCTTCGGGACGGGGTTGGGCCTGGCCGTCAGCTACGGAATCATCCGGCAGCGGGGCGGAACGATCGTCGTCCAGAGCGAGGTCGAGCGGGGGGCGACGTTCACGATCCGTATCCCCCTGGCGGTCAGCAACGAAGAATCCGAACGAGAAGGTGGAGAACCATGACAAATCCGGCCAAAAAAAGAATTCTCGTCGTCGACGATGAGGCGACGGTCTGCAGGAGCATCCGGCAAGCGCTCCTCTGTGAAGAGTACGAAATCGACATCGCCATGAGCGGGGAAGAGGCCTTGCGGATGGCTGAAAACAAGGATTACGAGGTGATGGTGGTCGACCTGATGATGCCGGGCCTGAACGGACTGGATCTGCTGAGGTCGATCAATGCCAAAAATTCCTCGGCCCGAATCATCATGGTCACGGGATACCCCACGATGAAGAATACCCTCCGGGCCATGCAGATCGGGGCGTTCGACTTTCTACCCAAGCCGTTCCTGCCCTCCGACCTCCGTAAAATCGTCGCCAGGGCCTTGGCCGTTCAGGACCAAGACTAGGGCGAGTCAACCCCTCGACTCCCCGGCATG
>JALHUR010000205.1 GCA_022867325.1 Candidatus Aminicenantota bacterium
CCGGTACTCGTGCTTGACCGACAGCTTCACGACAAGGAATTGCATCAGGAGCGTCGCGAGGAGCCCCAGGTTCGAAAGCAGGCCGATCTGCGAGTAGCTGCTGATGATGAACCCCTGGCTGTAGAGAATGGGGAAGACGGTAGGCGTGATGACCGATGCCGCGTCGTTTATCGCGTGAAAGAGCGAGGAGGAGATCAGGATCTTCTTTTTCATGGTTTGAAGCGCTTAATTTAGCACAACCTGTTGACCAAGTAAACGCGCGCCGGGCCGGCCGCCTCCCTGTCCGCGACGCCGCTTCCGCTACCCCAGCCCTGGAACTCCGCCCAGCGTTCTGCTATATTCCCATTCCGATGGACAGCAAGCGTACCGGCTCGATCCCGGGCCCCGTTCCCCCCGACCTTACGCCCCTTCCCGCCCCCCGGATCCTCGACCCCAACCCCGACCCCCAGTTCTCCGGCATCGCGCCAGGCGCCGCCGCCATACCCTACGACGTCGCGGTCATCGGCGGGGGAGTCGTGGGCTGCGCCGTCCTCCGCGAGCTCTCCCGCTACGGCCTCCGGCTCCTCCTCCTCGAGCGCGAGTCCGATCTGGCCGAGGGCGCAACCAAGGCGAACAGCGGTGTCATCCATGCCGGCTTCAACGTCCCCCCCGGCACCCTCAAAGCTCGCACGAACGTCGCCGGCCTCGACCTCGTCTACCCCCTCGCCCGCGACCTGGGCGTCCCGCACCGGAAGACCGGCAAGCTCGTCGTCGCCTTCGACGACGGGGAGCGGAGGCGTCTCGAGGAGCTCATGGCCCAGGGTGTTCGTAACGGCGCCCCCGACCTGGCCATCATCGACGAGACCGAGATCCGCCGCTTCGAGCCCGAGGCCCGGGGACGCTGGGCGCTTTACTCACCCCACACAGGGGTCATCTCGCCCTACGAGCTCACCATCGCCCTGGCCGAGTGCGCCCATCAGAACGGCGCCCGCGTCGTCCTCGAGGCCGGCGTCACGGCGGTCGATGTCCTCCCTTTCGGCGGCTTCCGGCTCCTCACTCCCCGCAGCGTCTTTCTCTCCCGTTGGGTCGTCAACAGCGCGGGACTTTTCTCCGACGAGGTCGCCTCCCTCGCCGGCATCTCTTCATACCGTGTCCATCCCTGGCGCGGCGAATACCTCGTCACGGACAAGGAAGCCGCCTCCGTCCTCCGCATGCCCGTCTATCCGGTGCCCTCGAAGGACGATTCTTTCCTCGGCGTCCACATCACCCCGACCATGGAGGGCAATGTCCTCCTCGGGCCCAGCTCGGAGGATGTCCCGGACAAAAGCGACACGTCATCAACGGGGCCCGTCATGGACCGCCTCAAGGCCAAGGCGTTCGAGCTCGTCCCGGCGCTCCGGCGCTATCCCTTCATTCACGCCTATTCCGGCCTCCGTCCGAAGCTCACCGGCCCGAACGGCGCCCCGAAGCTCGCGGACTTTGTCATCGAAGAAAGCCCCCTCCGTCCCCGTTGGATAAGCCTCCTCGGCATCGAATCGCCCGGCCTTACAGCCGCCCCCGCCATCGCCCGGATGGTCGCGGACATGATCGGGGGCAAAGAGGACCTCATCGCGCGTCCCGACTTCAATCCCGAACGGCCGCCCGTCCCTCATTTTGCTCACCTGCCCGACGCCGAGCGCGCCCGCCTCGCCGCCTCCGACCCCGCCTGGGGAGAGATGATCTGCCGCTGTGAGCACGTGACCCGGGCCGAGGTCCTGGCCGCCCTTCGCAATCCTTTCGGGGCCCGCACTCTCGACGCGATCAAGCGCCGCACCCACTCCGGCATGGGCCGATGTCAGGGCGGCTTCTGCACGCCGCGCCTTGTCGAGGTCCTCGAGGGCGAGGGCGTCCCCGTCGACCGGATCACGAAGAGGGGCGGCGCGTCCGTCCTCTTCCGGGGGAGGATCAAGCCTTGAGCGTCCGCCCCCTCCTCCCCGAGCGCCACGACGTCGTCGTCGTCGGCGGCGGCCCGGCCGGCCTCGCGGCCGCGATCGGCGCCCGGCGCGCCGGCGCTTCCCGTGTCCTCGTCCTCGAGCGTGACCACCGCCCCGGCGGCATCCTCAACCAATGCGTCCATGACGGCTTCGGCCTCTTCCTCTACAAGGAGACGATATCCGGCCCGGAGTACGCCGAGCGCCTCACCGAGGACGCCGACCGCGCCGGCGTCCGGTTCCAAACCGGGGCCATGGTCCTCGACCTCGACGCCGACCGGACCCTCCGCGTCAATTCGCGCTCCGGCTACTCTCTCCTCCAGGCCGACGCCGTCATCTTGGCCATGGGCTGCCGCGAGCGCACCCGCGAGATGATCGGGATCCCCGGCACGCGTCCCGCCGGCGTCTTCACGGCCGGGAGCGCCCAGAACCTGGTCAACCTCCAAAACCTCCGGATCGGGAGGGACGCCGTCATCCTCGGCTCGGGCGACATCGGCCTGATCATGGCCAGGCGCCTGACGTTCGAGGGGACGCGCGTCCGCGGCGTCTTCGAGGTCCTTCCTTGGCCGAGCGGCCTCGAGCGGAACGTCCGCCAATGTCTCCTCGATTTCGGGATCCCGCTCGAGCTTTCGAGCACGGTCATCGAGGTCCGGGGGCGCGACCGCGTCTCCTCCGTGGTTGTCGCGAACGTGGACGCCTCGCTCCGACCCATCCCCGGCACCGAACACGAGATCCCTTGCGACACCCTGCTCCTCTCGGTCGGCCTTATCCCGGAGAACGAGCTTTCCAAGCGGGCCGGGGTCGAGCTGTCGCCGCTCACGGGCGGCGCCCTCGTCGACGAGACCTTGATGACGTCCGTCCCGGGCATATTCTCCTGCGGCAACGTCCTCCACATCCACGACGTCGCCGACTGGGCGTCCTTCGAGGGGCTCGCCGCGGGAAAGGCCGCCGCCGAGTTCGCCGCCGGCCGCGCCCCGTCCGCGTCCTCCGAAAAGGTTCGTCTCACTCCAGTATCGAACATCCGCTACTGTCTGCCTCAGGCCGTCCGCCTCGGGACCTCCGGCTTCGAACTCAGCTTCCGGGTGACCGCTCCCGTCCGTGACGTCTGGGTCGAGGTCCGGGGCCGCGCCTCAGGAAAATCGCACTTCC
>JALHUR010000206.1 GCA_022867325.1 Candidatus Aminicenantota bacterium
CTCAAGCGACGACCGGCGGGCGCGGGCGGCCGGCCGGGACGTCAAGGGCCGGATATTCGTCCTCGACCCCAAGGCCGATGTCCCCGAGCCTCGCGAACTGACCTTGACCGAGCCCAAAGACTTCCACCCCGTCGGAATCAGTCTCTTGGTCGACGCCGACGGCCGGACCCTCCTCTTCGCCGTCAACCATCGCGCCGACGGTCCCTTCGTCGAGATCTTCGAGGTCGCTGGCGACGCCCTCCTCCATCGCGAGTCCGTCGCCCATCCCCTCATGTTCAGCCCCAACGACGTCGCGGCGGCGGGACCGCGCAGTTTCTATGTCACCAATGACCATGGGAGCCGCACGCCGCGCGGGCGGATGTTCGAGAATTATCTGTTCCTTAATAAAGCTTTCATCCTTTACTTCGACGGACGCGGGATGGCCGTCGCCGCCAAGGGGATCGGATACGCCAACGGGATCGCCATGAGCCCGGACGGCGCGACCGTCTATGTGGCCGGCTCATCCGACAGGTCCATCCGTGTTTTCAAGCGCGATCCCGCGACCGGGGGCTTGGCCCGCTCGTTCAGGGTCAAAACCGGATCCGCTCCCGACAACATCGAACTCGACGGTTCGGGAAACCTCTGGATCGCCGCCCATCCCAAAATGCTCAGGTTCGCCAAGCACGCCGCGGACCCGAAGGCGACCTCCCCTTCCCAGGTCCTGAGAATCGCCGCGCGCGGCCCCAAGGACTCGGCCGTCGAGGAAGTCTATCTCGACGACGGACACGAGATCTCCGGCTCGAGCGTCGCGGCGCCCTTCCCGGGCGGATTCCTGGTCGGCCAGGTCTTCGGCGACCGGGTCCTCTTGTGCCGCCGCTGCCGGGAGGAGAGGACGCCCTACCTCGATCCTGCTCTGCCCATGGAACGCCGCGTCGACGACCTCGTCTCGCGGATGACTCTCGACGAGAAAATCTCCCAGATGGTCCATGACGCTCCGGCCATCGACCGGCTGGCCGTCCCCGCCTACAACTGGTGGAACGAGTGCCTCCACGGGGTGGCCCGCTCGGGCCGGGCGACCGTCTTCCCCCAGGCGATCGGACTGGCCGCGGCCTGGGACAACGACCTCCTCTACCGGGTCGCGACCGCGATCTCCGACGAGGCGCGGGCCAAGCACCACGACTATGTCCGCCGCGGTAAGCGCGGCATCTACCAGGGGCTGACGTTCTGGTCGCCCAACATCAACCTTTTCCGCGACCCCCGCTGGGGCCGCGGCATGGAGACCTACGGCGAGGACCCCTATCTGACCGGAACGCTGGCCGTCGCGTTCGTCAAAGGCCTTCAGTGCGCCGATCCCCGGTATCTTAAACTCGTCGCAACGCCGAAACACTTCGCGGTCCACAGCGGCCCCGAGCCCGACCGGCACACCTTCGACGCCGTCGTCGACGAGCGCGACCTGCGGATGACCTATCTCCCCCATTTCGAGATGGCCGTCCGCGAAGGCCGCGCCTTCTCCGTCATGTGCGCCTACAACCGCATGCTGGGCAAGGCCTGCTGCGGGAGCAGCCCGCTCCTGACCGACATCCTGCGCAAGGAATGGGGGTTCGAGGGCTATGTCGTCTCCGACTGTAACGCCATCAGCGACATCTACCAGACTCATAAGATCGTGGCGACCGATGCCGAGGCCGCCGCGCTGGCCGTGAAGTCCGGGACGGACTTGAATTGCGGGGGCGTCTACCTGAGCCTGGGCGAGGCCGTCCGGAAAGGTTTCATCACCGAGCCGGAGATCGGCGCGGCCGTCAAGCGCCTGTTCCGGGCCCGGTTCAAGCTCGGCATGTTCGACCCGGCCCAGCGCGTCCCCTATGCCTCGATCCCGCTCTCCGTCGTCGACTCGCCGCCCCATCGCGAACTGGCCCTCGAGGCCGCCCGCAAATCCATCGTCCTGCTCAAAAACGAGGGAAACCTGCTCCCGCTCCGAAAGGACCTCAAGACGATCGCCGTCATCGGCCCCAACGCCGACGATGTCGAAGTCCTGCTCGGCAACTACAACGGCACGCCCGTCGATCCGGTGACACCGCTGCGGGGAATCCGGGAGAAAGTCGGAGCCACGACGGAGATCATTTATGCCCTGGGGAGCCACTGGGCCGAAAACCTGCCCGCCCTCTCGGTCGTGCCGTCATCGGCGCTCCGGTCCGGGCCGGCCGCGGGAGCGGCCCAAGGACTCAGGGGCGAATACTTCGGCAACCGCAATTTCAAAGGCGCGCCCGTCCTGGCCAGGACCGATCCCAAGGTCGATTTCAACTGGTGGGACAGGGCTCCGCGGTCCGGCCTCGACGACGACGATTTCAGCGTCCGCTGGACGGGATATCTCGTCCCTCCCGTGAGCGGGACCTACCGGCTGGGAGGCGAGGGATTCAACGGCTTCAGGATCAGGCTCGAAAACAAGCTCGTCGCCGAGTTCGACGGTTCCCACCAGTCCGAAAAGCGCTGCGGCCAAGTCAAGCTCGAGGCCCATCGACCCTACAAGCTCCAGGTGGAATTCTTCCATCGCTCGAGCGACGCCTTTATGAGACTTGTCTGGGCGGTTCCCGGGCCCGACCCGGCGCTGGAAGCGGTCGGGGCGGCCGCTAAGGCCGACGCCGTCCTCGTGGTCCTCGGTCTCTCGCCGCGGCTCGAGGGCGAAGAGATGGAAGTGCCGGTCGAAGGCTTCGCCGGAGGGGATCGGCTTACGCTCGACCTCCCCGCCCTCCAGGAGGATCTTCTTAAGAAGATCCAGGCGGCCGGGAAGCCCGTCGTCCTCGTCCTCCTCAACGGGAGCGCGCTGGCCGTCAATTGGGCCGCCGCCAACGTTCCGGCCATCGTCGAAGCCTGGTATCCGGGCCAGGCGGCCGGGACGGCCCTGGCCGACGTCCTGTTCGGCGACGCGAATCCGTCCGGGCGGCTTCCCGTGACATTCTACAAGTCCGTCGCCGACCTTCCCCCCTTCACGGAATACAGGATGACCGGACAGACCTACCGCTACTTCAAGGGAGAACCGCTCTATCCTTTCGGTTACGGCCTGAGCTATACGACCTTCGAGTACTCGAACCTCCGGATGCCCGAGTCCGCCGAAGCCGGGGCCGATATCGTCGTGACGGTGGACGTCAAAAACGCCGGATTCAGGGTGGGTGATGAGGTCGTCCAGCTTTATGTCAGCGACCTCGAAGCCTCGGTTCCGGTCCCGGTCCGATCGCTCCAGGGCTTCCGGCGCATCCACCTCCAGCCCGGCGAAACCCAGACGGTCAGGTTTGTCATCACCCCGCGCCAGCTCTCGCTCATCGACAAGGACGGCGCGCGCGTCGTCGAGCCGGGCCTGTTCGAAGTCTCGGTCGGCGGCAAGCAGCCGGGTTTCGCGGGACCGGCCGACGCGGCCACGACCGGCGTCCTCACCGCCCGGGTCGAGGTCCGCAGCCGCCCCTTCCGCGTCGGATAGATAAAATAATTCTGAGGACACACATCACTTAGTTCCCCGAGTTCGCCGAATAAAAAATCGGTTAAAAAATCGGTGACGCTTATCGGTTTATCGCATTTCCCCGTCCTAAATTGGGGACACGGATTAGCGTCACAATTTGAAGTGGGATGGGAAAATGCGTATAATTGCTCTTTATTTGTCGGACCGCGGGCGGTTTCGGGAGGATCGGCATCGAGATGGCCGTCAAGAAGTCGCGCTCAACGGAAAAGGCCTCCATCCTTATCGTCGAGGACGAGGTCATCGTCGCCATGGAGCTCCGGGAGAAGCTTACGGCCATGGGCTGGCGGGTCTCCGGCCTGGCGACCTCCGGCGCCGAAGCCATCGCCTCCGCAGAAGCCGACCGTCCAGACCTCGTCCTCATGGATATCACCATCAAGGGAGAGATGGACGGGATCCAGACGGCCCACCGCCTCCAGGCCCGCCACCATATTCCCGTCATCTTTATCACGGCCTTCGTCCGGCCCGGACTCCGGCGCCCCCGGGCCTTCAAGG
This sequence comes from Candidatus Aminicenantota bacterium, assembly GCA_022867325.1. GTDB lineage: Bacteria > Acidobacteriota > Aminicenantia > Aminicenantales > JAFGBC01 > JAFGBC01. The sequence goes on from JALHUR010000206.1 coordinate 3,980, forward strand.
ATTCCTTTATCTGGCTCAGCAAGCCCCTGGTTGACGAGGACCTCCTCCAGGCGATCCGGAGGGCCCTGGACGGGAAGAAAAAGACGGCCAAGCCGGACCGCCCCCGGAGGCTCAAACCGGCCCTTTTAACCGGCCGGCAGCGGGGCCGCGGGTGTTGAATTCCGGAAGCCGAGTTGGCTAAAATAGATTTTCTATTTCCGTCGAGCCGTCCGGGACGTCCCCCGGGAATGGCGAGATCGACATCAGTTCAAAATAGGAGTCAACGATGAGCGGAAACACCTTTATCAAAGACATCCGGGCCAAGGCCGCCAAAAAGAACCTGCGGATCGCTTTCCCCGACGCCGAGGACGTCCGGACCCTGAAGGCCGCGCTGGCCCTGGTCGCCGAGAAGATCGGCGTTCCTCTACTGATCGGGGCCGCGGCTCCGATCAAGAAGATCGCGGCCGAGAACGGCCTCGACCTGGGCGCCGTCGAGATCGTCGACCCGGCGACTTCGCCCCTCAAGACCGAGTTTACCGACCAGCTCTTCGAGAAGCGGAAAGCCAAAGGCTGGACCAAGGAACAGGCCGCCGAGGCCCTCAAGAGCCCCCTCTACTTCGCGGGCATGATGCTGGCGACAGATCTTATCAGTGCCGTCGTCGGCGGGAACATCTCCGCGACCGGCGACGTCATCCGGGCCGCCATCCACACGGTCGGCACGGCCCCCGGCATCCAGACCGTCTCGAGCTACTTCATCATGGTTTTTCCCGACAAGCTCCTCTGCTACGCGGACTGCGCGGTCGTCCCCAACCCGACCGACGCCCAACTGGCCGATATCGCCCTGACCTCGGCCCGCAACTTCCAGGCCGTGACCGGAGAGTCGCCCCGGGTCGCCATGCTGTCCTTCTCGACCAAGGGCTCGGCCCAGCACGACGACGTCGACAAGGTCGTCCGCGCCACCAAGATGGCCAAGGATAAGGCCCCCGACCTCCTCATCGACGGCGAGATGCAGGCCGACGCGGCCCTGGTCGCCTCGGTCGGCGAGCGCAAGTGCAAGGGAAGCCCGGTCGCCGGCAAGGCCAACGTCCTCGTCTTCCCCGACCTCGACGCCGGGAATATCGGCTACAAGCTGACCGAGCGGCTGGCCGGGGCCGAGGCGGTCGGCCCCATCGTCCAGGGTCTGCGCAAGCCCTACTGCGACCTGTCCCGCGGCTGCTCGGTCGACGATATGGTCAACGTGGCGGCCATCTGCAGCTTGATGGCTTGATGATCGCGGCCCCGATCAAGATCCTGTTCGTGTGCTACGGCAACATCTGCCGGAGCCCGATGGCGGTCGGCGTCGCCCGCGCCCTCCACGGCGACACGCTGCAGGCCGCCAGCGCCGGGATCGCCCCGGTCGGCGACCGCCCCAGCGAGGAATCGGTCATTGTCATCCGGGCCCTCTACGGCATTGATATCCGCGACCACAAGCCCCGCTCGGTCGCCGCAGTCGATCCCGGAAGGTTCGACTTCGTCATCGCCATGGACCTCTATGTTTACGAAAAACTCATGGAAGCGGCCGTCGTCCCCGAGGACAAGCTCTACGCCTGGGACATCGATGACCCGCTCGGCCGGGGCGTCGAGGCCTATTTCGCGGCCGCCGAAAAGATCAGGGATCGGCTCGACCAGTTTCTGGCCAATCGCTCGGTCGGGCTTTAAACCGGAACGGGACAGGAATCGGCGTGGGTTAAGGGCGAAAAACGTCAATCTCCAACTCCGCAACGGCCCTATAGTGTCTCGCGTCGCCGGAGCAAAGGGGGGCATGGATCTCGGCCGCCGTAGCGGCGATCAGGGCATCGCCCAGCCTCATCCCGGCGTTCAAGCCATGTTCTTCCATATAGACAACGGCCCGATGTCCGATGTTTTCGCTGAAGGGAACGAGTTCGAAGGCGGAGTCCGACAAGAACCTTTTGAGGAGTCTCCATTCCCGCTTGTCGCGGACGCCCTGGATAAGCTCCATGTAGCTAACAACCGATAGGCGTCTCCGGTCCGCTTTCTCCAGCCGCTGAACCGCGCGCTGATGGCCGCGCAGCGCCCAAATGAGAACGTCGGAATCAAACAACATGGCGTCGGACTCCCCTGAGCCTATCCATGACGGCCCTGACGTCCTTCATGTCGTCCCGGTCTTTCCACATGCCGACGGCCGGATGTTCTTTCAGGGATCGCGACGGAGACTCCGAGGACCGGACCGGAAAAATCACGCCTTTCCTTTTCCCCCTGTAGTAAATGGTCACGGGTTCGTTCCGATCTAGGGCGCGAAGGATATCCTTCATCCGGCGCCGGAAATCCAAGACGGAAGCCTTCATGTGACGTTCGTTCTTAATGTGTTCACTTGAAGTGAACATTATTCGATGTCCGCAGTCAAACCTTTTAGGGTGGCCCTTCAACTCATAGGCGCAATTGGAGGATGATTTTCTCAGTCGGACGATGTCAGCAGCTTCAGTCTATCGGCTTCTTCTACCAGCTTTTTAAAGCGCTTTCTTGAGAGCTTCCAGTACTTTCCATGCCTATCCCAGACATGGATAGTTTTCATTAGGCTTTCATCTCCGGTATTTCCCCACGAGCTCAGCCTGCGCGAGGATGCGGCCCTTCATGGCATCGAGGAGCTGGGCCTTGGTCGCGCCGGCGGGGAGATTCGGCAGGACGTCCAGAGCATACAGCTTGAAAAAATATCGGTGCGTCCCGCCCGGCGGGCAAGGGCCGCCGTAGCCGATCTTGCGGAAGTCGTTTATTCCTTGGCGCATCCCGTTGGGTAGTTCCTTCTGGGGAGGAATGTTCCTCGCAAGTTCTTTCGTCCCGGCCGGGATGTTGTAGGCCACCCAATGAACCCAGGTCCCGGCCGGAGCGTCCGGGTCGTCAACGATGATGGCCAGGCTCTTCGCTTCGGCGGGAACGTTCCCGAAAACGAGCGGCGGCGAAACGTTCGGCCCGTCGCAACTGAATTCCGCCGGGATCATCTCCCCCGCCTTGAAAGCCGGGCTCACAATGGTCATGGCCATGGTTCCCTCCTTGTCGGCCGTGCCGTCTTCCTGTAATTATGAGTATAAGCCGCCGGGGCGGGTGGTTCAAGCTCCGGGAAGACGTTTCCCTCCGGCCGAGGGCATTCGTGAGTTCCCGAAACTGAGCGATCCCGAAATTGTCCCGGAGGATGGCATGAGATTTGCGTATAATCAGAAGGATGGATCAAAGATATGGGGTCGCATCCGGTTCCGGCGCGGCCCGATGCAAATTTTCTTTTCACCGCGGCAAAGGAGCTTACACATGAAGAATCGTTCCGGCGCTTTTTGGATCGCTCTCGCCTTTATCCTCGCGGCCGCCGCCAGCATGTCCGCCCAGACCATTATCATCGAGGCCGCCTTAAGCGGAGACCTCGAGGCCGTAGCGCGGCTCCTCAAGACGGACCCCAAGCTCGTCGAGGCGAAAAACGCGGACGGCGATACGGCCCTTCACGCGGCCGCCGGATGCCGCCGCGGCGAGCAGGTCGCGCTTCCGATCGTGCGCCTTCTCCTGGAGAAAGGGGCCGCTGTTGACTCCAAAAACACGAGCAACCAGACCCCTCTCCTCTACGCCGCCTACGGAGGTTTCAGGCAAGTCGTCGACCTCCTCATCTCGAAAGGCGCCGTCGTCCAGTACCAGGACACCAACGGGCGATCCCCGATCCACTACGCCGCGCGCGAAGGGCATCCCGAAGCGGATGTCTCTGACCATCGCCGGCATCCCCCTGACCGTGATCGGCGTCAACCACGGCAGCGCGGACCGGCCCTATTTGACCCTGGGCTACATCATGGAGATAGGCGGATTCAAGATCTATCACCAGGGGGACATCTTTCCGGACGCCAACATGCCGTTCCTGAAGTCGCTGCCGTGGGAAGACGAGAAAATCGATATCGCCTTCTTTGACCCCTTCTTTTTCCAGAATGAAGAGACCAAGCGGATCGTCCTGGAGCGGATCAAGCCCTCGGCCGTCATTCTGATGCACATGATGGATAATGAGGTCGAGCGTTACCTCGGCCAGCTTCGGCCGGCCGTCCCCCAGATCCTGGCCTTCACGGGAGCGATGGAAAGCAAGGTCTTCGTAAAAGCTGTCCGATAAATTCCGGGGACACACAATTTAATTCCAGTTCCCCCGCCTCCGATTTTAGGAATAAAATCATGTGTCCCCGGACTTCTTTCTATTAAGCGAACAGGATATAGAGCGCTATCATGATCAGGAATAAGACGACGGCCGCCAGCCGGTAATCCAGCAAGCCGGGCCCCCAGGCCCCCTTGAGGGCGTCGACGGGACGGGCCCAGACCAGCTTTTCGCTCTCCTCGGTGTGGACGTGGGGCCTAAGGAGAGAGACTCCGACCAGGACGGCGGAACAGACCAGGAAAAGATAGAAGGTGGCCATCATCGAGGGAACGTTCCAACCCGTCCTGTCCTTGAACCAGTCGAGGAAGAAGACGGCCAGCCCGAGCCCGGATCCGGTCATGAGCGTAACTCGGGCCGCTGCCGCTGAAGCCTTCCGCCATAGGACTCCCCAGATGAAGACCGTCGTAATGGGCGGCGCGACATAGCAGATGACGGCCGTGATCCCTTGAAAGAGGCTCCCGAAGTGGCCGATCAGCGGAGACCAGAGGATGGCCACCGCCATCGCGACAAGCGTCACCAGCCGACCGACCAGGGTCAATCGTTTCTCGGGCGCCTTCGGCCGCCACCGTTTGTAAATGTCGATGGTGAAGAGCGTGGCGATGGAGTTGAGCGCGCCCGAGACCGTGCTCATCAGCGCCGCCAGCAGCGCGGCCGCCACGACGCCCTTGAGACCGGCCGGAAGCAGGTTGTTGACGAGAAGGGAATAGACGTCGGCGGACGACTGGGGCGCGGGGAGCTTGCCCTGTCCGACAAGCCCGTAGGCGATGAGTCCGGGGAGGACGAACAGAAAGACCGGGAGGATCTTGATGAATCCCGTGAACAGGGGGCCGAGACGGGCATTCCGTTCGTCGCGGGCGCCCAGGACGCGCTGGACGATGGTCTGGTCGGCGCACCAGTACCAGAGGCCGATGACCGGGTAGCCCAGGAAAACGGAATACCAGGGCAGACTCGGCGTCTCGGCGGCGCTCCTCAGGATCGTCATCTTCACGGGCTCGACCGAGGCGATGAGCGCTCCCCAGCCGCCGATCTTCGCCAGCCCGAAGCCGAGGACGCAGGCCGAGCCGAGGATGAGGACAACGGTCTGGACCGACTCCGTCACGACCACGGCCAACAGGCCGCCGACGACGGTGTACAGTCCCGTCAGCAGGGCCGTGACCAGGATGCTGGTGTTGATGTCGATCCCGAACAATCCCTTGAGCACGACGGCGCCGGTGTAGAGGGAAAAACCGATGTGGATGAAGACGGCCGAGACGATGGATAGAACGGCCAGCCAGTCGCGGGCGGCCCGGGAATAGCGCTTCTCCAGGAAATCGGGCAGCGTCGCCACCCGGGCCCGGATGTAAAACGGGGCGAAGAAGAGCGCCAGGACGATGAGGAGGAAAGCTGCCATCCATTCGAAATTCCCGTAGGCCAGCCCGTTGACGTAGCCCTCCTGGGCCAGGCTGACCAGGTGAACGGTCGAGATGTTGGTCGAGAACAGGGCCAGCCCGATGACCGGCCAGCGGAGGGAGCGCCCGGCCAGGAAGTACTCGGCGCTCGATCCCTCCTTCCGTTTTCTTTTCGCCCAGGACCAAAGCCCCAGGCCGACGATGCCGACGAGATAGACGAGGAGCGTCACCAGGTCCAAGCCCGATAAGCTGAGTCGCCCGCCGGAATTCATCGGTTCTCTCCAGCCCTCGTTTCAGTCCTGGTGGAAAACCTCTTCCATCCGGCTCCAGAATTCCTTGTCGCCGCGCGTCGATATCGGAACCTGGCAGGGAACCGTCTCCTTCCACCAGCGTTGCGTCGTCGGGTCGGCGGCCATGCGGGCCATGTCGGCCCGAAAGTCGTCGCCCGTGTACTCGAAGTAGGAAAACAGGTAAAACCTGCCCTTCTCCACTTCCCTGAGGTAGATCGAATAGTTGCGGATGTGACACTCCTTGATCTTGGCCAGGACGGCCGGCCAGGCCGCGGCATGGAGCGCCTTGTAATACTCGATTTTCTCCGGCTTGATCCCGATGACCATGCCGTAGCGTTCGACGCGCTCGGCGGGCCTTCCGGCGACTTCCCGGATCAGAAACAGTCCGCCGGCGGCGACGAGCGCGAAGACGGCAACGCGGAGGGCCGTTTTCAGGTTCATCGGCCCTCCTTTTTCGCGAAGCCCTCCGCGGGCTTGGCGTTCGTGATCTTGACGGCCACGGGCCAGTCCGGCCCCCAGGTCAACAGCTGCTTGTCAGGGTCATCGGTTTTCACGCCCGGCCCGGCGGGCGCCCGGATAAGCCGGACGGTCTGTTTGCGCGCGACCTCGATCATGAGACCGGCCGCGGTCTGCTCCCACTTGCAATCGCCGTCCTGGCTGAGAAGCGTGACGCGCGTTTCCGGCGAAGCCGCGATCGAGCGGACGAGGAGCTTCCGGGCGTTCCGTTCGAGTCCGGTTAGGGCGTAAACCGTCCCATCCGAGCGCCTGCGGGTGAACCAGACGTCGCCTTCATTCGTCACGATCCAGGGCCGCACGCCGCGGACGGATTCGCCGTAGAGCATCATCCACAAGCCCAGGTCGCGGAGCCGGTCCTCGTCGGCCGGGGCGATCCGTCCGTCCGGCCGGGGTCCGATGTTCAGGAGCATGTTGCCGCCGCGGGCCCGGATGTGGATGAGATTGTCGATGATCTCGGGCGAGGAGCGGACTTCGGCGCCGGGGAGGAAGGACCACTGGTAGCTCGTGGTCAGGCAGCTCTCCCAGGCGTGGTCGGCGGCCAAGCCCGGGATCTCCTGCTCGGGCGTCGGGATCTCTCCGCGGCCGATGAACACGTCCTGGCGGACCCGCCAGGAATGCTTCTTGAGCGGTTCGCACTTGCCGTCGAACCAGAGCATGAAGATGTCGCCGTAGCGGGTCAGGAGTTCCTCGATCTGGCCGCGTTCGTAATCGACGAAATTTTTCCTCAGGGGCCCAAACAGGGCCGGACTCTCGAAATTCGGTTCGTAGATATGGCCGGTCCTCTCGCCCGTCTCCCATTGATAGCGGAAATCGCCGGGCGAATAGTAAAAGCCGACCAGAAACCCTTCCTTGCGGAAGGCGTCGGCGACCATGGCCGCGATATCCCGGCCGTAGGGCGTCCGGGTGATCTTGAAATCGCTCAGGTCCGTGTCGAACATGCAAAAGCCGTCGTGGTGCTTGGCCGTGAACACGACGTACTCCATGCCGGCCAGCCGGGCCAATCTCGCCCAGGCGGCGGGGTCGAAAGCCGCCGGGTTAAAGGTCTCGGCCAGCGCATAGTACTTCTTGATGTAGTCTTCCGAGGCGTTGTAGAGCGGCCAGGAGATCTCCGTACCCATCTGGGAGTTCGGCCCCCAGTGGATGAACAGGCCGAGGCCGGCGTCCCGGAAGATTTCGGTCTTGCCAGGATCGTTGGACAGGCGGACGCCGGCTTCGGGCAGGAGCTTGACCGCGGCTTTTTCCGGCCGTGGCGCCTTGGCCTCGGGAGCCTTCCCGGAGCAGCCGGACAGGCCGTCGATTAAAATGGCCGCCGTTAAAAAAAATACAGCGACAGTCTTTGGGGATTGGTGACGCATCGATTTTTTCATTCCGGCCTCCTTCAGAAATTCCAGGGACATGAACCGAATCTCCGGATTCGGTATCGTGTCCCTGGAATTTGCTCCTCATGTGATATGTCTCTCGAATTCAGTATGATCCATATTCCTTGACGGTTTGGTAGAAAGCGAAGACATTTTCAACCGGAGTCTCGGGAAGGAGATAATCGTGGCTGGGCGAGGCGATGTAGCCTCCTCCCGGCTTCATGATTCCGAGGACCTCCCGCGTTTTCGCCCTGACCAAATCCGGCGTTCCGTCGATGAGCCAGTGATGGGTGTCGATGCAACCGTTAAAGACAATGCAGCCGCCGAAGGCGGACTTGAGCCGGGCGGGGGCCATATCGCGGGAGTCCGGCTGGAGCGCCTGGAGGGCGTCGATGCCGGCCTCGATCAGGGCCGGGATGAGGGGGAAAAAACCGCCGCAGCAGTGGAGCTGGACCTTGAGGCCGAAATCGTGCCCCAGGGAAGCAAGCCGCGCGAGATGGGGCTGAAAGAACCGGCGGAACAGGGCCTCGCCGACGACCGGGCCGGTCTGGGTGCCGAAGTCGTTGCCGATGAAGAAGACGTCGATGACGTCGGCCGCGGCCTCGAAAATCCCGAGACTGACCTGGAAGTAATAATCGACGATGCGATTGAGGAGCCTATCGGCCAGTTCCGGATTATCCACGAGCATGATCATCAAGGTTTCCATTCCCACAAGGTCGATGGCGTCGTGATAGAACGGAGACCAATCGCCGCCCAGGACGGCAAAGCGGCCTCCCCAAGCCGACGCGTCGGCGCGGATTCGCGAGACGTCCATCCAGCGCGGGTCGGGCCAGGCGAAGGCATCGATATCGGCAGCCGAACGGATCCCGGCCAGCGGGTGGCCGGCGGGCTGGCCGCAGCCGTAGCCCAAACGTTCGACGCCGAAAGGGGTTCGGGAGGTGGCGTCGGGATGGACCAGGGCGGAATCGGGACTGAATTCGGGAGGACCGGCATAGCGGGCGTAAACCCGCCGGAAGTCGTCGCCCACGAAGAGGGCCAGGTCCTCCTCCCCGCCCAGGCCCGCGCTTTTGAGGGCCAGCGCCTTGAACTCGGGAGAGGCGCCCATCCAGGCTGGCACTCGGTCCGGGATTTCGTGCGAAAAGACGGCCCGCACCCGCTCACGCGACGTCATGCCGGTATTTTACTCAAAAAGGCGACAGACGCCAAGTTCTCCCGAAATGGGTTTCTGTCACCTTTTTTCTTTAAGCTTGCTTTTCTATACCGGACTTTGACATTGTTCATATCGCTGCGCGGTTGAACGAGACCTCTTTCGGTGATAGATTCCTTTTAGAAGAGGATTTCATGACAACCAAGAATCGGCGGAATTACCAAGTCGTAGACCTGTCGCCCGAACACGAAAACCTCTATTTTCAGTGTCTCGAAGACTGGTCGGACGATATGAAAGAAGCGGGTTCCCACAAGGAATCCTGGTATCGCCGGATGAAAGGCCGCGGCCTGGGGGTCAAGATCGCCCTCGATGCCGAGGGTCGGGTAGGCGGGATGATCCAGTACGCTCCGATCGAGTATTCGGCGGCCGCCGGGAAGGACCTTTATTTCATCCTATGTATTTGGGTCCACGGCCAAAAAAAAGGACGAGGGAACTTCCAGAAGCGCGGCATGGGGCAGGCCCTTCTCCGGGCGGCCGAGGAGGATGTCCGGAAGCGCGGCGCCAAGGGGCTGGCCGCCTGGGGGGTGCGCCTCCCCGTTTTCATGAGGGCGTCCTGGTTCAAGAAACGAGGCTATCTCCCCGTCGATAAACTCGGGATGATGATCCTGCTCTGGAAACCGTTCGCCGGCGACGCCGAGCCTCCCCGCTGGATCCGCGAGAAGAAGCGCCCCGAGCCTGTCGAGGGCAAGGTCGCGGTGACCGCCTTCCTCAACGGCTGGAGCCCCGTCATGAATATGACCTTCGAGCGCGCCAAGAGAGCCGCCGCCGAGATCGGAGACAAGGTCGTTTTCAGGTCGATCGATACCTTTGAACGGCCGGTTATGGACGAGTGGGGGATCCAGGACGCCCTATTCATCGACGGGAAATCGATGCGGACCGGCCCTCCGCCGTCCTACAAGAAGATCCATAAAGCGATCGCCAAAAAAGTCCGGCGATAGAACCGGCGCATCTTGTGTATAATAGGCTCTTCAACGCAACCCATCCAGGAGGTGTGATTGGCCATGAAAAGATACGCCGCCGTCTTCTTCCTTCTATGCCTTTTCCTCGCCCCAGCGATCTCCTCTTCCCTCGCCCCTCCGCAAGCCGCGCTCTCCTCCCCCGATAACCCGTTCTTCAAGCCCTACGGGACGCCATTCAACGTCCCGCCTTTCGACCTCATTAAAAACGAGCACTTCCTGCCGGCCGTAGAGGAAGGGATCAAGCGCGAACAGGCCGAGATCGACGCCATCGTCGCCAATCCCGAGCCGCCGACCTTCGAGAACACCATCGCCGCCCTCGACCACGCCGGGATCATCCTTTCCGAGGTGAACGCCGTCTTCGGCGCCCTCCAGGGCGCCAACACCAACAAGGAGCTCCAGGCCCTGGCCCGGAAGACGGCGCCCATGATGGCCGCTCACCGGGACAACATCGGGCTCAACGAGAAGCTCTTCGGGCGCGTCAAGGCGGTTTACGATAGCCGCAACACCTTGAAATTGGACCGGGAGCAGTTCTTTCTCCTGGAGAACGCCCACCGCGATTTTGTCCGCGGCGGCGCCCTGCTCGACGAACAACAGAAGGCCCGCCTTCGGGAACTCAATCAGGAGCTTTCCCTGCTGACCGTGAAGTTCGGCGAAAACGTCCTGGCCGAAACCAACGCCTTCAAGCTCGTGATCGAGGACCGCGCCGACCTGGCCGGGCTTCCGCCCTCCGTGGAGGCCATGGCCGCCGAGGCGGCGAAGCAAGCCTGCCTTGACGGAAAATGGGTCTTCACCATCCAGGTCCCCAGCATGACCCCGTTCCTTCAGTCTTCCGAGAAGCGGGCCCTCCGCGAGAAACTCCATCGGGCCTATTTCATGAAGGGCGACCACGACAACGAATTCGACAACAAGGAAAACGTCAAGAAGATTATCGCCATCCGCCAGGAAAGGGCGCGTCTTCTGGGCTACGACGACCATGCCGCCTTTGTCCTGGAAAACAACATGGCCAAGACCCCGGCCCGGGTCGACGCCTTCCTGAAACAGCTCTGGGAGCCCACCCTTGTCAAATCGCGGCAGGAAGCCGCCGCTCTCCAAGCCATGATCGACCGCCGGGGCGGCGGGTTCAAGCTCGCCTCCTGGGATTGGTGGTATTACACCGAGAAGCTGCGCCAGGAAAAATACGCCCTCGACGATACCGCTCTCCGGCCCTATTTCAAGCTGGACAACGTCCGCCAGGGCATCTTCGCCCTGTGCGGCAAGCTCTATGGGCTCAAATTCATCGAGCAGCCGGGGCTCCCCCGCTATCATCCCGATGTCCAGGTCTTCGAGGTCCAGGAGGCCGACGGCCTGCACACGGGCATCCTGTATATGGACTTCCATCCCCAGAATTCCTGGCCGCTTGCATCCTGGACATGGCCTGGCACACCCTGGCGAACCCGGCCGCAGTCAACGTCAGGGAATTCGAGAACAAGGTCATGGCCGATATCGGACTCATCCCCGAAATCGTCCCCCGCTACCGCAGCACCTATTTCTTGGTGTTGTCGGTGGCCGTTGTCTTTGCACCAATCAACCTAACCAGTTCAATTGTTAATACTTAATAGTGGGGTAGTCTTTATCGGTGGCTGAACCCCAGCTCCATCCCGTGACATAGACATTGCCCGAACCGTCTACAGCAATAGCAGATGCCCCATCACTGCCGTTACCTGGCCCATTATACCTTTTTACCCAGAGCTGTTTGCCGTTTGCGTTGTACTTGATGGTGGCAGAGTCGCTATCGGTGCCTGAACCCACGCTATATCCGGTGACATAGACATTGCCCGAACCGTCTACAGCAATAGCAGATGCCCCATCATAGTCGTTACCTGGCCCGTTATACGTTTTTACCCAGAGCAGTTTGCCGTTTGTGTTGTACTTGATGGTGGCATAGTCGCTATCGGTGCCAGAACCCACGCTATATCCGGTGACATAGACATTGCCCGAACCGTCTACAGCAA
>JALHUR010000207.1 GCA_022867325.1 Candidatus Aminicenantota bacterium
CATCGAAGCGGGGACGTCCTCTCGGCCCTGACCGTGTTCTTGGGTACGACGTTTCTCTCCTTCAAGATCGAAAGCATCGCACTGGTCAACCTGGCCGGCGTGGCCGTCTGGATTTTCCTGGGCGTGCTGATCGCCCGGGAACATAAGAAGCTCAGCGCCGGCGGGACGCGGCCGGCCTGAGGTCCTTGAGCTTGTAAATCCCTCCGACATCCTGGGCCAAGTAAATGTATCCTTCGTCGTCTTGGGCCAGGCCTTCCTGAGTATCCCCGGGGAATGCGTACTGCGCGACGATCTCTCCGGAAAGCGCGATTTCGAGGAGGATGTTGTCTGCGTCGCAGACGACGTTGAGCCGGCGCGTCCGGGCGTCGAAATACATGTCGCCCGGGTCGGCGATTTTGGTGGGAAGGACGCGGATGATGCGGGCCTCGGCCGGCCCGGTCGGCCGCGATCGGAGAGGAACCTCGACTTCGACGATGACGGGCGGATCCCACTGGTTGCCGATATAGAAGGTCCCGCCCTCTCGATGGGACGGGTTCGGGACCCAGGCGATCGACTCGACACCGTCATCGTATCTGCCGCGTTGCTTCTCCAAAAACTCGGGGTTGCCCCCGAAGGCCCGGTTGATCGGGAAACGGCGCAGGACGGCTCTACGCTCCGGGTCGAATTCAAGGATGACATCGTCCCCTTCGACGACGATGTAGAGAAGTCCGGTCGCCGGATCGACGGTGATCCCCTCGAGGTCGCCCGGAAGCGCCTGGGAAAAGACGGGCGTTCCGTCTTTCCGGAGCTCGGCGATGGAACCCTTATCCCCGACGACAAAGAGCGTTTTGCGGCCGGGATGGAAGACAATCCCGGAAGGCCCCTTGATCCCGATCCGATCGATATTCCCGTCGAAGCCGGGTTTTCCCGGCCATTGATGCGGGAAAACGATCCCGGGCGCCAGGGACGGCGCGCAGGCGGCCGACAGAAAAACGAGAGCCAGCGCTCCGGCCGGACAGCAAACTTTTTGAATTGACACGAGGAATCACTCTACACCAAGGGAAAAAGGCCTGTCAATACGGATTCGGATATGCTATATAGATTTCAGAGGGATTCGCCGTGGGAAGAAGGAGAAGAAGGATATGAAAGACTCCGCTATCCGGCATCTCGCCGCGATCGTTTTAATGGGCTTGGTCTCAACCCTGTTTGCCCAGTTCTTGCCCGAGGAGATCGCCCAACGAGCCTTTATTGACGATTTCCTATCGACGGCGGAAATCATCAAGGCCGAAGAAATCGGCGAGGGAGTCACGAAACCCATCCGGCTCACGCTCCGCAAGGACGGCCGGGAGGAGCGGGCCGCTTGGAAGAACCCGAGCGGCTGGCAGTACGGCTTTTGGGAAGGCTGGCAGTATGAAATCGCGGCCTATCGGATGGACAAACTCCTCGGGCTCGGCATGATCCCGCCGACCGTCGAGCGGGAATATCTGGGCAAGAAAGGATCCCTTCAATATTGGGCGAAGGTCGAGACGAGCCTGCTCAAGATCGTTGAAAATAAGATTAAAATCCCCGACGAGTTCCTGGACCGGACCGAGAAAGCCAAATATCTGACCAGGGCCTTCGACAGCCTCATCGCCAACGAGGACCGGACCCAGCAGAACATGCTCTATACCAAGGATTGGCGCAGCATCCTGATCGACCACTCCCGCTCTTTCCGTAAAGGCCCCGAGTTCAGCGACCGGCTCCTCTACGGCCAGGGCGCCAAGGGCCGCCCCCTCCCCTTCCGCCGCCTGCCCCGCTCCTTTGTCGACCGCATCAAAGCCCTGACATTCGAGAGCATCCGGACGGCTGTCGGCCCCTACTTGACCGACGAGGAAATCCGGGCCGTCATGGCACGCAAGGACCTCGTCCTCAAGGAGATCGAGGAGATGATCCGAGCTCAAGGCGAGGCCAAGGTCCTGTATTGAATCCGGCCCAACCCGGAGCTATAATGATCGAGACAAGGAGGGAGGGAGCATGAACAAGAGACTCATCGGCTTTTGCCTGGCCGCGCTCGTCGTCCTAGCCGCCGCCCCCGCGCTTCGGGGCCAATTCCTGCCCGACGAGATCGCGGAACGCGCTCAATGGGAGGAGTTCCTGAGGACGGCCGACATTATCGCCGAGGAACAGTTGATCGGCCGTGAATCCGTGACCAGTCCCTGGAAGCTGACCTTCAAGAAGGGCGACGTCGTCCACCACGCCCTCTGGAAGAACGCCAAGGGCCGGATGTCCGGATTCATCGAGGGCTGGCAATTCGAGATCGGCGCCTATCTCATCGACAAGCTTCTCGATCTCAACCGCATCCCGCCCACGGTCGAACGGCGGTTCCACGAAAACCGCGGCTCCTGCCAGCTCTGGATCGAAGGCTGCCTGTCCCTCAAACAGAAGGAGGAGCAGAAGATCAGGACTCCGCCCGTCCACATCCTGGCCTGGAACCGAAACACTTTCCTCCAGCGGGCCTTCGATAACCTCCTCGCCAACGAAGACCGCCACATGAATCAGGTGCTGATCACCCAGCCCGACTGGCGCATGATCCTGATCGATCACTCCCGCTCCTTCCGCACCTCGAAGAAATTCACCAAGGAGCTCATCTTCTCGGCCAAGCACCCCGAGGGCCCCAAGCTGATGAAGGAGCTCCCCCGGGCTTTCGTCGAGAAATTGAAGGGCCTGACCTTCGAGACGATCCGGACGACCGTCGGCGAATACCTCAGCGACGAAGAAATCAACGCCGTCCTCATCCGTCGCGACCTCATTCTAGCCGAGGTCGATCGCCTCATTAAGGAGAACGGGGAGGACAAGGTTCTTTACTGATCGAAGGGCGGGAGGGGGGCGGTTCTTCAGCTCGCGGCCGAGGATTTCCTCCGCCTCAAGGTTTTGGTGACCGTCAAGACGTTGGCATTTTTCTCGCGTTTGTAAGTAAACCCGTCCATCAGCGTCCGGACCAGGTAAACGCCCAAGCCTC
>JALHUR010000208.1 GCA_022867325.1 Candidatus Aminicenantota bacterium
CAGGCGGATCTCGGCGAAGGAGAAAGCGGAAAGGGCGGCGATGACGTTCGCCGTCGTTTTTTCGGCGAGGCTAACACAGATCATTCAGGATCTCCTTGAGACCATCCAAGCGGACGGGGCGGATGACGGCCGATCCGATCCCCCGCAGCAAGATGAAGCGGACCAGCCGGGCGTCCTTTTTCTTATCCTTGTCGATGGCGGCCAGAATGCGCCGTTTGTCCTCGGGGGCCCTGGTGGGAAGACCCAGGCGATCCAACAGGCCGACGAGCCGCCGGGCTTCCCGGACCTGGAGCAGACCCCAGGCCGCAGAGAGACGGGCCGCGGCAGCCATGCCGATCGAAACGGCCGCTCCGTGGCTGAGTCCGGTCGTCTTTTCGACGGCATGGCCGAGCGTGTGGCCGAAGTTCAACAAGGCCCGCGCACCGCGCTCCCGTTCGTCGCGGGCGACGAGGCGGACCTTGATGCCGGCCGCCCGTTCGATCAAACGCCCCAGGATCTTCAAGTCCAGGGCCAGAGCGCGATCGGCGTTTTCCTCCAAGAAATGAAACAACTTCACGTCGGCGATCGCGGCGGACTTGACGACTTCGGCCAGGCCGTTGCGGACTTCCCGTGCCGGCAGGGTGGCCAGGAATCCGGGATCGGTTATAACGAAGTCAGGCTGGCTGAACAGCCCGATGACGTTCTTGAAGCGGTCGAGGTTCACCCCGTTCTTGCCGCCGATGGCGGCGTCGACCTGGGCGAGCAGGGTCGTGGGGACGAAACCGAAACGGATGCCGCGCATGTAGGTCGAGGCCGCGAATCCCGCGATATCGCAGACGACGCCGCCGCCCAGCGCGACCAGGGTCGCGCCCCGGTCGTAGCCTTTCCGGAGGAGGGCCCGCTGCAGCCGCTCCACCGTGGCCAGGGTTTTCGTCTTTTCTCCCCGGTCCAGGACGTGGACGTCCCAGCCGCGCAACAAGGACCGGTACAGGCCGTAAACCTTGCGGTCGGTGACGACCAGTGTCCTGTTCTTGGGCGCATAGGCTGCGAGGTTCCGGGCGGATTCCCCTATCAGGATCCGGCAGCGTCCCGTCAAGCCCCGCAGGGCCAGCCGCTTCATGACAGGCCTTCCCAGCAGGTCCGGACCGACCGGACCTTGTGAACGAGGACGCTAAAAGCGTCCGGCAGCAGGGCCTGGGCCTGGTCGCTCAGGGCTTCTTTCGGATTATGGTGGACCTCGATGATCAGCCCGTCGGCGCCGGCCGCGGCCGCGGCCAAGGCCATCGATTCGATCAAGCTGGCTCGGCCCGTCCCGTGGGTGGGGTCGACTATGATGGGGAGATGACTCAGCTCGCGTATGGCCGGCACGGCGCTCAGGTCGAGCGTGTTCCGGGTGTAGACCTCGAAGGTCCGGATCCCCCGCTCGCAGAGGATGACGTTGGGGTTGCCGGCGCTCAGGATATACTCGGCGCTGTTCAGCCATTCCTCCAGGGTCGAGTACATGCCCCTTTTGAGAAGGACGGGACGGTAGCCTTTCCCGACCTCCTTGAGGAGCGAGAAGTTCTGCATGTTCCGGGCGCCGATTTGGAGGACGTCCACGAACTCCGAGACCCAGGAGACGTCGCGCGGGTCGAGGACCTCGGTCACGATCGGGAGGCCCGTCTCCTGCCTGGCTTTTTCCAGGATTTTAAGGGCTTTGAGGCCCAGACCCTGGAACGAGTAGGGAGATGTCCTCGGCTTGAAGGCGCCCCCCCGCAGGGCGTCGGCGCCGGCATCTTTGACGGCTCGGGCGATCGTCATGAGCTGGAGTTCGTTCTCCACGCTGCAGGGACCGGCGATGACCGTGAATCCGGCGCCGACGCGAAGGGGGCCGACCCCGACGACGGTCCTGGCCTGGCCGGTCCATGATGTCAATTTCAGTTCTTCCATGGTGTCACCTTTGAAAAGACGGAATTCATCCTGGGCTGAGAAAGGGGTTTGGGGCGGGACGTATGTTCGGGCTTAGAGCCCGAAATAGAAGCCGAAATAGAAAGACCGGGCGGCGTTGCCGTGTCGAATCCCGGTCGTAATCATGGCGACAGGATACGGATTTTCCATCGCGGTGTCAAGGCCCTTGTTGGAACCGTCAATTCCCTTCGCGGGATTCCACGGGCGATAGTCCGTGGAGGAACCCCCTTTCGGGGGCTGGCAGCGGTTTCGCAGGACCCATGAACCGGAAACGGTTCGTGGGTGCGCTCCGACGTTGGCGAAGCGCAGAGCTGCTGAAGTCAAAGTGCGGAGCTTCGGCAGCGAATGCCCCGCTTCGGGGACAGGCAGCCGCCTTGCAGTACTCAGGGCTTCCATGAGTGCGGTTTCGCAGTACTCATAGAGCCGTATTAACGGCTCCATGGGTGCGCTCCAACGCCTATAAAGGATAGATCCCATGGACACAAGTCCGTGGAGCTTCTGGGGCCGTCCCTCCCGATCGTCCGCCTCAGCGGGATTTGCCGTTGTTTTCGTAAGCGCTCATGTCGAGGAAGCCGTGGCCCGAGAGGTTGAAGAGGATTGTCCTCTTCC
>JALHUR010000209.1 GCA_022867325.1 Candidatus Aminicenantota bacterium
CACAAGTGCGTCATCGGGGTCGGCGTCGACATCGAGTGGCACCGCTCCAATAACCCCGACCTCGGCGACCCGGTGACCGACGAGATGGCCAGGGCTTGGCTGGCGGCGGCCCGGTCTCATAATCCATCCTACCGCATGTTCCTGAAGCACTTCCGCGAGAACGTCATGCCCCCAACCGTCCGCGACGGCATCATGTTCGTCGATGACAGCCAGATCTTCAAGTCGGCGGACGAGATGATCGACGAGTTCGCCAAGTGGGGCAAGACCTTCGCCCCGGCGCCCGTCGGGTTCCAATACGGCTACCAGACCGACAAGCCGTGGTGGGGCAAGATGAAGGACCCCGTCAAGGAGATCGGCGACCGCATTCTGACCGCGACGCCGAACACCGAGACGCTGATCTGGGTGGACTTCTCAGTCCAGGACGTCTTCCCGCCCGACCCGTCCAAGGGGGATCGCGTCCTTCCGAAGAAATAGCGGGAACGGTCCATGAAGCGCATGGCAACACATCGCGGATATCGTTCATTGGGAACGGCGTTTCCATTTAAGAGACGGGAGTTCGTCAAATTGGGCGGGGCGGCCGGCGTCGGACTCCTCGCCTCGGGCCGGTCGCTTCTCGCGGCCCAGGCCCAGCAGGCGACGCTGCCCCCGCGGCCCAAGACGAATATCGACGAGGCCCTCAAGGTCCCGCGGACGAAATATTCCCTGCCCGGCCTTTTCCCGGGAAAGGTCGCCGAGGTTCGCGACGAGAAGGCCATGGCCGACAATGTCCCGAATCGGGACGTCATCAAGGCCATGTTCGAGTCGGGACTCCAGGCGCTGACCGGAAAGACGGTCGACGCGAGCTTCCCGCTTCTGTTCACGGCCTCGGACGTCGTCGGGATCAAGGTCAACCCGGTCGGGCCCGGACTCATCAGCACCCGGCTCGAGCTCGTCGACGCCGTCGTCGATTGGCTGGCCCGGAACGGGATCCCGAGAAAGAACATCGTCATCTGGGACCGCTTCGACTACATGCTGATCGACGCCGGGTTCACCAAGGAGCGCTACCCCGGCTGCCGGATCGAAGGGCTCCAGACCATGGATGAGGCGGCGGCCGAGGGCAAAACCCAGGACAACAGCCGCTGGCTGCGGCCGGACGGAACTCACGTCTCGACCGGGAACTTCGACCTCGACGCCTATTATTGGGCGGACGTCGAGGGCCCCAAGGACCTCGCTTACCTAAATCAGCACGTCTACAACGGAAAATACTCTTATTTCGGCAAGCTCCTGACCCAGGACCTGACCAAGTTCATCAACATCCCCGTCTTCAAGAACACAGGGAACGCGATCTCGATGGCGACCAAGAACATCGGCTACGGCGCCGTCTGCAACACGAACCGCCTCCACGCGCCCCTCTTCCTCGACGTTTGCGTCGAGGTCCCGGCCTTCCCGGCCGTCCGCGACAAAATGGTCCTCAACATCACGGACGGGCTGAGGGCCCAGTACGACGGCGGCCCCGGTCCCGAAGCGAAGTTCACCTACCTCTACAACACGCTCTTCTTCGCGACCGACCCCTTCGCCCTCGACCTCGTCTGCCACAACATCCTGGTCGAGAAGCGCAAGAGCATGGGCGTCCGGGTCAACGAGCATCCCAAGTACACCGAATATTTCCGGTACGCGCAGAAGCTCGGCCTGGGCATCGGCGATCCGGCGGTCATTCAGCACGTCCGGGCGTGACGGGCCAAATGGGCGGGAGGCCCGCTTTTCTTATGCCGGTTAAGAATGTCGGGAAAGCCAAGAAAGTCGAGAAGCTCAAGATATTCCGGATTCTAGCGGGGACTCTCATCCTGACAGCCGCGTTTTGGGGGCAGGGGAAGGACCTTCCTCCGGCGGCCGATTTCGCGCCGGGTTGGAGTCTCGGGGATAAACTCGTTTTTGTGAAGGGCAACCTCTATGATTTCATAGACGGCGGCGCCGACCTCTACCTCGAGTTCGGGTTCGAGCGGGTCCTCGTCCAACGCTATAAGAATGGCGAGGCCGAGCTG
>JALHUR010000210.1 GCA_022867325.1 Candidatus Aminicenantota bacterium
AGCATTACCCGTCAGGGAGGTGCGTTTCGCTATCATGTTACCTCATTGAGCCGTATTAACGGCTCCATGGGTGCAGCGATTTTGCAGTGCCCATGAACCGGAAACGGTTCGTGTGCGCGCTCCGACGCCTGCAAAGGGTAGATCCCACGGATGTAAATCCGTGGAGCTTCAGTACCGGCAGGACCGGCCGGCTTCGGCGTAGACCTCGAGCTTTTCGAGCGGCGTGTCGAAAAAGTGGTCCGAGAGCGACAGGACATAGCCTCCGTTGGAGCCGACCTTCTCGAATAATTCCCGGACTTTGAAACGGATGAGGCCTGGATCGCCCTCGGTCAGGACCTGATTCTGGTCGAGACCTCCGATCAGGGCGAGCCTGCCCCGAACCTTGGCGGCGAACTCCCAGGGCTCCTGATTTCCTCCGATCGAGGGAGGCGCCAGCGTCTCCGAGGCGTCGCAGCCGTTGGCGACGATGTGGTCTTCGATCCCCAACGTTCCGCCGCAGGTATGATAGACGATCCGGAATCCCAAGCTGTGCAGCGCCTCATGGAGCATACGGTCGTAAGGCAGGCAGAACGCGGCGTGGAGCGAGGGCGAGATCAAGGTCGAGGAGGCCGCTCCCCCGCCCGTCTCGACCAGGTCGAAGCGGGCGCCCTTCATGGACTCGACGAAGCGCAGTTTCTTTTCGAGTAGAATCCCCAGGAAGCGGTGGACCCAGTCCGGCTTGTCGAAAGTCGCCAGGATCAGATCGTTCGCGTCGGCCAGGCAGCAGGCGTGCTGCCAGCAGCCGGCCTGGTCGCCCCAGACATAGCCTCGGACGATGCCGGAATCGCCCACCGACTCGGCCAGCGAGTCGACGGCCCCGAGGTCGCATTGAGGCACCGGCATGTACTTCCGGATGAGCTCGATGTCCTCGTCGCGCTTGACGAGGTATTCGGTCACCCAGGTCGTCTTGGCATTCCCTTCGGTCCCCCAAGTCAGGCGCCCGTCGGGAGTCGTGACTGTCTAGCGGATTATCCGTTGTTCCCGATCTGGGCTTAAGACATCGGCTTCGATCCTCCAATCTCTCGTTGAATAGACCGAGACGAGAGCTTCCTCCTTGGAGCGTCCCGCGTTCTCGGAATACTGGACCTGGGCGTCCAGCCCGAATTTCTTGAAGGCCTCGAGCTCGCTGATCCCGCCCAGAAAGGCATTGAGGTGAAAGGGCTGCCACTGGTGAACGGTCACCGGCAGCCGGTCCGGCTTGCCTTTGTCGAGGGCCGCCAGGAGCCTTTCCCGGGAAGTCATGTCCGTTTCTCGGCGTGCTCGGTCCGGACCTTAAGATTCCGAGCCGAGGGGGCCAGCGCGATGCCTCCGCCGGCCGTGCAACGCAGCTCGCAGGGCAGCATCAGGCCTGTCGCGAAAACGGCGTCCACGGTCTCGTCGAGCGGGACCGGATTGGCGTAGCCGCCCAGGATGAGGTCGGCCGCGGTTAAAGCCGCGGACGCCGCGGCGGCGTTCCTGGTGTGGCAGGGTATTTCGCAGAATCCCTGGACAAGGTCGCAGACCGAGCCCATCGTGTTCTGGAAAGAGATCGCGGCCGCGTCCAGCGCGCGGCGGGCGCTCCCGCCCGCGGTTTCGACGACCGCGGCGGCGGCCATCGCCCCGGCCGCGCCGATTTCGACCTGGCACCCGGCCACTTCGGCCGCGAATGTGGCCCGCCGGACGACGACGAGACCGACCGCGCCCGCGGCCAGGAGGGCCAGGGCGATGCTCCGGTCGTCCAGGGATTTTTCCTCGGCCAGTGTCACCAGCACGCCGGGGATGACGCCCGACGAGGCGCCGGTCGGCGCGGCGCAGACGATGCCGCCGGAGTTGGATATATGGAGGGCGGCCATCGCCCGGGCCGCCGCCCTCGCGTGCGGCCCGCCGACGGCCAGCCGGCCGCCGGCTTCCGCTTCGAGGAGGCCGCGGGCCGTCGGCCCCAGAAGCTTCATACGGACGTTGGCGTCGTCAAACCCCAGTTCGACGGCCGCTTTCATGATCCGATAGCGGGCCAGGATCTCGGACAGAATCCGGTCCTGGGAAAAGCCGAGGATCCTCGATTCGTAAGCCAGGGCGGCTTCGCCCAAAGACCAGCCGTTTCGCTCCGCTGCTTCGACCATCCCGGCCGCGTCGACAAAGAGGGCCTCTCCCCTTCCGACGAAGAAGACGGGCTCGCATCTCCGTACGATTTTGACCCCGGAGCGGGATCTCAAGGCGTCCACGGCCTTGTCATCGAAAGGAAGAGCGCTCTTGAAAGTCAGCAGGACAAGGCCGCGGCCGCAGGATTTCAGCGTCTCCGGGCGTCCCATCGAGGCAAGGACATTCTCCTCGATGCCCGCGGCCGCCTCGGGATCGGCAAGAACGAGAAGGTCGAAGGACTTGCCGTTCAAGCCGGCGCGACAGCCGTCGACCTCGCTGAAGACGAAGCCTCCCCCGCCTGTGGATTTGGCCGTCGCGCGCAATTCCCGGCCGTCTTGGGAACGGAGGACGATGCGGACGGTGTTGGGATGGTCGGTGCCTTCGAGCTTCTCGGTCAGGAATTCGAGGGCGAGTCCGGAGCGCGCTGCGTGGTCCGGCGCGTCGGGGAACCTGGGATCCTTGATGTCCCAGCCCAACAGGCCCGCCGCGAACGCCTTGTCGGCGCCCTGTTCGCGATAGGTCCGAACGTAGGACCCCAACGGATCGAAGCTGAGGGCGGCGGAAGCCGGAGGGACGCCCAAGAGAGAACGGGCCAGACGCCCGATTTGGAATGAACCCGCCGTGTGCGAGCTCGACGGCCCGCGCATGACGGGACCCAGGACGTCGTTGAGAATGCTCTGGAATTCCATAGGCGCGCCGCCATTATAGCCCAAATCCGGGGGCGCGCTAAGCGGAGGATTTCTTGCGGCTGACCCCCGACAGGATGCTTTCAAGCTCCCGCTCATCGAACGGTTTTTGGAGAAAGGCCAACGGCTTGGTGGCCCAGGCCCGTTCGAGCGTGGTCGAGTCGCTTAAGGCCGTGATGTAAATGATGGGGATATGATAGCGCGCCCCGATCATCCGGGCCGCCTGGAGTCCGTCGATTTTTCCCTTCAGCCTGATATCCATCAGAACGACGTCGGGACGGATCTTGCCGGCCTCCCTGACCGACTCTTCCCCGGAGTAAACGACCCCCGAAACGGAGTGCCCCAGCTTGGCCACCATAAGGCTGATGTCCAAGGCGATAATGCCCTCGTCCTCGACGATCAGGACTTTGACGCCGGAGCCGTTCTGAGGCGCCGTCTTATGCGCGGTCTCCCGGTCAAGACAGAAGTATTCCATATTCCAACTATGGATTTAGTCGGGGCAGGCTGACAAAGATTGAAAGCCTGGAAGCGGGTTATCGCCTTGGGAACTCGGGTTTGAGTAAAGACATGGTGAAGTCGACCAACAGGTCTTTCTTACTCCTGTAGTGATTGTAGAGCGAGCTCTCCTTGATTCCGACGGCGCGGGTGATGTCCCGAACCGAGACGCTCGGAATTCGACCGGAAGCGTCTTCCGGTCCCGGCGCTAAGCGGCGCTTATTCTCCGCTCGTCCGGCTCGGCTGGAGGTGCTTCCGCTTGTACAACCGCCAGGTAATGGCCCACTTCTCGGGGTCGTCGAACCAATCGTGCTCGATGCGGTGGACGACGCTGCGGTGGGGCGCGGTTTTCAGTATCTCGGGCTGGGAGTAGGCCTCGTCCGAGATCCGCTGCAGCACGGCGATGTATTCGTCCAATTCGTCCTGGGAGTAGGATTCGGTCGGTTCGATCGTAAACGGCTGCGGCACGATAAAGGGATGATGCGAGGACCACAGATGCATGCCGAAGTCGGCCATCCGGTAGGCGATGTCCTCCGTGGTGACGCCCGGATCCTTGTACAGCTTGTCCCAGCTATATCGCACCTGTTCGATGCGCCGCCGCCCCTTGGCAAACGGGGCGTCCGCGCCCCGGATCTTCCGGATCTTCTCCAGCAGGTAATTATTGTTGAGGACGGCGATCTCGGCCACTTCGCGCAGACCCTCCGCCCCCAGGCTCATGATCCAGGCATACGCCTTCAGCTGCACCTGGACCGTTCCGTAGAAGGCGCGGGTCTTCCCGATCGTTCTGGGAACATCGTAGTTCAGGCTGTAGCGCCGGCCGTCGAATACCACCGCGGGCACGGGAAGGTAGTCCGCCAGCTCTCGTCTGACCCCCAGGGAGCCGCTGGCCGGACCGCCGCAGCCGTGCGGCGTTCCGAAGGTCTTGTGGAGGTTGAAAAAACACATGTCGAACCCGGCTTCGCGGGCGCGGGTGATGCCCAGGATGCCGTTGGCGTTGGCCTGGTCGTAGCCGCACAGCCCGCCCGCTTCGCGCACGATGCGGGTGAACTCGTCGATCCTCGGGTTGAAAATGCCCGTGTCTTCCGGGTTGGTGATGAGAAGTCCGGCGGTGCGGTTGGAGACGACCTTCCTCAACTCGTCCGGGTCGGGAAGGCCGTCCTCGTTCTGCATCAGGGTGACGACCTTGTAGCCCTTGACCGCCGCGGCCGCCGCGTCCGAGGGATGGGAAAAAATGGTGGTGATGATTTCGTCGCGCTGCCGGTCCTCCCCCCCCGCAGCGTGATAGGCATGGATGATCGAGACCATGGCGAAGATCGCGGCCGAGCCCGAGGCGGGCTGAAGCGTGAACCGATCCATGCCGGAGATCTCGCGGAGGAAGAGATCCAGCTTGTACATGATTTCCAGTATCCCCTGGATCGTGGATTCGTCCTGCAGCGGGTGGAGACGAGTCATCTTGGGCGATCCGGCCAGAACATCGTTGATCTTGGGATTATACTTGAGGGTGCAGGTGCCCTGGCCGATGTCGATGTTCAGGTCGCCGCCCAGGTTTTGCTGGGACAGGCGCATGTAGTGCTTGACGACCCTCATCTGCCCGATTTCGGGAAGTTCGGGGGGGGTCCGCCGGATCAGATGGGGCGGGATGGCGGCCAGGCCGTCCCCGACCTCGGCCTCGATCTCCGGTTCCAGCGGGGACACCACGAAGCCGCGCTCGCCGGGCTTGTGCAGCTCGAACAGGACTTCTTCATCCCACTTGGCCTGATGGAAATTGCGGACCTTGACGGGTCGCGGGTTCCCCATGATTATGTCCTTCCCGTGTTCAAGTAGGCATCCAGAACCCGGCACAAGCGGTCGATATCCTCGCGCCGGGTCAGCTCGGTGACGCAGTAAAGAGCCGACTGGCCGTACTGGGGGAAGTATCCGGACAGGTCCCAGCCGCCCTGGATGTCATGCGTCAGCAGGTGTCCATTGATGTCGGCAACCGTGCGCCCGGTCGCGTTGAAATCGACCGCGAATTCCTTGAAGTGCGGCGCGGCCAGCCGGGGCGCCCGCACCCGGCCCAGCGCCGACAGCCTCTTCATGGCATACTGGGATTTCTGCAACAGGTGCTGCCCGAGTTCCTTCATGCCCACCGGCCCGAGAAGGGCCAGGTAGACGCCGGCCGTGATGCCGTGGAGGGCGGCGGCGGTGCCGACGAACTCCTTCCCTTTCTCGCGAACCCCGAAGGAGGTCCGGTCATAGGCGACGTCGCCGAAACCGTATTCCCCCTCGACCGAGGTGCGGGCGATGCCGAACAGCCGGGAGGGATACTCCATGACGAACCGCTCTTCATCCCGGGTCGAGATGAATCCCCCCATCCCGCCCCCGAAATTCATATGATTGCCCAGCGTCTGAATGTCGCCGCAGACGATGTCCGCGCCGTAGTGGGCGGGCGGGGCCAGGATTCCTAAGGAGATGGGGTCCACGCCCACGACCAGCAAAGCGCCTTTTTTGTGGGTCAGGTCGGCGATGTCCCGCCCCCGCGTCTCGAGGACGCCCAGAAAGCCCGGGTTTTCGAAGTAGACGGCGGCCGTATCGTTTCCGAGCTTCGATTCCAGGTCCCGCAGGTCCAGCTGGCCCGTGTCGAGTTCGATCGCGACCGTTTCCACCTCCAGCACCGGCCGGCAGTAGTTGCGCACCGACATCAGCCTTTCCGGGGATGAACCGGCCGACACCAACACCTTGGTTCGCCCCGTAATGCGGCCGGCCATGCGCAGGGACGTGCCGGCGGCCTGGAACCAATCATAGGTGGGCACGTTGACCACGTCCATATCCAGGAGCTCGGCCATCAGGCTCTCGTACTCGAACAGCGCCTGGAAACGCCCGTGGTCTTCGTAGGGCTCGCCGGCATAGGCCGTCAGAAATTCCGAACGGCGGGCGATCTCGTCGCAGATGGCCGGGACGTAGTGGTTGTAGCAGCCGGCGCCCAGAAAGCCGACCATATCCTCGCAGGAGCGGTTGCGGGCGAGAAGCCCCTCGACATGGCGCCTCAAATCCGCCTCCGCTTCCAAGGGTTCGGGCAGGTTCATCCGGCCGCGAAAACGCAGCCTGTCCGGAATATCCCCGTACAATTCTTCGATATCCTTCGCCCCGATCGCCTCCAGCATCCGCTGTTTGACCAGGGGTTCAGAGTTGGGGATGTAGGGATGGGCCCTCTTGACCTTGTCCTTCATCGACGACCTCCTGATTCGCTGCGTGTGTTCCTCATGCGAGGCCGCCGCCGTCCACAACCAGATGGGCGCCGGTGACCCAGGACGAGAGGTCGGAGGCGAAGAACAGCACGGCATTGGCCACGTCTTCGACCGTTCCGACGCGGCGGAGGGGACGGGCGGCCGCCTCCGCCATGAAGCGGGCTTCGTCCTCCCCCAATTGCGCGCACTCGCCGCGCAGCAGGGGCGTATCGACATCGCCCGGGCAGACGCAATTGACCCGGATCTGATGACGGCCGTAATCGATGGCCATGGCCCGGGTCATGTTCAACACGCCGCCCTTGGCGGCGCAGTAGGATACGGCGTTGGGCCCCCCTTTGAGCGACCAGCCCGAACCGGTGTTGATGATGCTGCCCCCGCCGGCTTTGATCATGTGCGGAACCGCCTCCCGGGTCAGCAGGTAGATGCCCTTGAGCATGACATCCAAGGAAAGATCCCATTCGGATTCCGTCAGGGCCAGGGCATCCTTGCGGATGGCGATCCCGGCGTTGTTGAAGAGGACATCCAGACGGCCGAAGCGACGGACGGTCTCTTCGACGGCCCGGCGGCAATCCTCCGCGGATCTCACGTCACAGGCGATAAACGCGGCCCGGCCGCCGGCTGCGCGTATTTCTTCCTCCGCAGAACGTCCCCCTTCATGATTGATGTCCAGCAATCCGACCGCCGCCCCGGCTTCGGCCAAGCGCCGGGCCGTGCCCCGGCCGATTCCCGAAGCGGCTCCCGTGATTACAGCCGCCTTTCCCGCCAGCGAGATCAACCGGGAGAGCGAAGGATTGATCGACATCTCAAGACCTACAAAATATTTTCTCTGAACGGGCGGATATTTTATATCATATGTTTAGTCAGTTCAAGGATATGACTAAGGAATCCGGCGATTGTTATGATCTGAGTTAAACAGAGGCCTAAGCCTCATTTATCCGGTGGAAATAGGCTTGATATCGGTTGGTAGCGGGGGCTGGATTTGAACCAGCGACCTCCGGGTTATGAGCCCGACGAGCTACCAGGCTGCTCTACCCCGCGGTGCTCGAGTATTATAACAAAACCGGGCCCAATGTCAAAATCTTTCTGAAATCGAGGTCAAATGCCTTGGCCCCGATTTTCTTGACAAGGCTTTCGCGCCCTCCCTATAATGACACCACCCGGATGGCCTCGATCCTCTTCCTTCTCCTCGCCGCGACCTGCGTCGGCGCCGTCCTGGCCATGCTCCTATGCCGGCGCCGTCATGGTCCTTTTCGTCTTTGTGACCATAAGGATCGTCGTCGTCATGTACATGGCGGCGCCGAAGCGCGAAACGGCCGTCGACCGGGAGAATCCCGCGCTTTATCTCGTCCTTTTTCTCTGTCTCTGGGCCGTGCTGGAGCTGGGCCTTTTCCCCGGCAATCTCCTGGTCCTTATCCGCCGGGCCGCGGGCGGATTCTGAGGCCCGGGCTCTTTCTTTGCCTTCGTTTCCGCCGCCTCGGCGGCCGGCCTGATCTCGGCTTTCCTGATGTCGGCTTTCTCCTCGTCCCGGCTCTCGAGATACCTGAACAGGTGATAAAGGGTGATGAAGGTCGAGATGAGGCAAAGAACGATGACGACGAATGAGATGCGGACAATCGTCCATTCCGGATACGTATCGCCCGCGAAAATGTCGTCGAGGGCAAGGACGCAGAACAGGACGGCGAGTCCGGCCAGCAGGACCATGATTTCCGTGATCCGGGCCCAAAGTTTGAGTTTTTTCAAGGCCACCTCCCCTTTCTCATTAAATAGTATTATGG
This sequence comes from Candidatus Aminicenantota bacterium, assembly GCA_022867325.1. Taxonomy (GTDB): domain Bacteria; phylum Acidobacteriota; class Aminicenantia; order Aminicenantales; family JAFGBC01; genus JAFGBC01. Next base: position 8,341 of record JALHUR010000210.1, read on the forward strand.
CCGCGGGTTGAATTTCTCTTCCTTCCACCCCGGTTCTCTATGAAATGATGGTAAAACGGGCCCGGTAATAAGTCAAGACCCCGGGGATTTTCTCATCGGGACAATCGGCGGGTCCGGTTACTGATTCTCTCGAGCCGAACGGCGTTCGCGGAGGACCAGGATGAAGAGGAAAACGGCAAAGACAAGAGCGAAGTGGCACTGGACCGAGGGAA
>JALHUR010000211.1 GCA_022867325.1 Candidatus Aminicenantota bacterium
ATGTATAAAGACCAGGGCGTGGACGGTTACTATGATTCCTCACTCCTGACCAATTACAACACGAGGTACAATCTTTTCATTCTTGTCGTTGTCTTTCTCGGCCTGACTGCTATAGTTGTTCCCTTTATTGCCAAGTGAAGGACGCCGACCCCGGCCTCCCCGAGTTAGAGGATGCCCAGAAGCGGCTGGCCGGACTGACGGGCAGCTGATAGCTGCCCTCCGGGGATGAAGGCCCACTCAGGGCCTCCTGTGAGCACAATTCTGAGCACATCATCCGGAAACGGACTCGTAACCCATTCATCCTAAGTCAATTAAGGAAGGAGCCCAGCTGCCTTCTAAACAGCGGGTCGGGAGTTCGAGTCTCGATCGCCCTGGCAATTCTCTCCATATGAACGAGGCTTTGCCATTAACCACGAGCAAGCATGGTTGGTCATTTTTGGGCATATTTTGCCGCGCGGGTGTCACGCGGACCGTTGGGGGGATGGATAGATCGGGGGCGGGTCAACCAAACCCGGCGCCCAACCTTCCGCTCCGGCACGGGCCTCGATCATGGGGGTTCTCGCCGAAAACCCGGCATAAATTCAGGCCGCTCCGGAAGTCCGAAGCACGTCGGGCTCAAGTCCGGCCGTGGCACTTCTTGAATTTCAACCCGCTGCCGCAGAGACAAGGATCATTTCTTTCAGGATTCGCAGGGCCCGGTGTCGGCGTCCGGCGGCCTTCCTCTTCGGCGAGGATTCTCATGATGCCTCCGGCCGGCTGGCCGTGGCTGAGCAAGTCGGCCATGAGCTGCATCGGCCGCTCGCTGTGGCCGAAGAAAGCCTTCAGGCCCTCACAGAGCCAGTTCAGTCCGGGCTCGCCGTTGCGCGTCGCGAGAACTCTGTTCTTAGGACACTCGCCGTGACAGGTGAAGAGGAAGCGGCATTCGCGGCATTCGCCAGGCAGGCTCGCCGACTTGAGCCGGCCGAAGGCCCGTTGCCTCTCCGAGGACAATAGCTCGCCGACGGGCGTTTCCAGGATGTTCCCCAGGAGAAAAACCGGGTCGACGTAATGATCGCAGGAATAGAGGTCGCCGTTGTGTTCGAGGGCCAGGGCGTCGCCGCACGTCGGTCGCAACGCGCACAAGGTGGATTCTCCGTAGACATAAGACGCCAGCACGGCGTCGAAGAAGGGTATGAACATGAACCCCACATCGTGGCGAACCCATTCGTCGAAGATCACCGAGAGGAAGACGCCGAAATCGGCGCCGCGCACTGAGCGGCCGGTAACCTGTCCTCCATCCCGGTTAACGGGTCCGGGCGTCCGCTCGACGACCGGAATGAATTGGACGTAACGGGCCCCGATTTCGTCCCGGAAAAACCTGTAGACGTTGAGCGGATGATGACTGTTGGCCGCGTTCACGGTGCAGAGGATGTTGAACTCGACCCCATGCTCCTGCATCAGGCGTGCTGCCCGGGCGACCCTGGAAAAAACCGATTTCCCGCCTCTATCGCGGCGGAAGGTGTCGTGGAGCTCCCGCGGGCCGTCAAGACTCAGACCG
>JALHUR010000212.1 GCA_022867325.1 Candidatus Aminicenantota bacterium
CCGCGGACGGTCGCGTCGGAGAGATCGAAGCGGGGAACGATCAGCAGGATCCCGACAAAGCACAGCCCCGCCATCAGGACGTTGGCGCGATCCAATCGTTCCCTGAAAAAAGCCGGCTCGAGAAAGACGATGAAAACCGGGAAACTTGCGTAGGACAGAAGCCCGACGGCCACCGACGAGACCTGGATCGACCGGAAGAAGAGGACCCAGTGCAAGGCCAGGATGAAGCCGAGGAGGAGGAACAGGAGGCCGTCGCGGGCCGACCGGACGCGGAATCCCCGGCCCGTCAGGAAAAGAACGAAGGCCAGCGCCAGGCTTCCGAATAGGACCCTGCCCAGGACGATGAAGACCGGGGCGAGCGCAAGCCATTTCCCAAACAGCCCGGCCAGTCCGAACAGGACGACGGCGGCATGGACCTGGAGGAGGCTCGACCTGTGTCTCATCAGAGGCTCTGTTGCGTTTTCCATATTATAGCGTCGCCGGGGCTATCTCAATCATTTTCCTTAAATGCGACGCTTATTGTTCCGGCCGGGATGGACTGACCATTAAAGATGCCCTGAACCATATCACCAGGGAGACGTATCTGATGGCGCCAACTCGGTTGATCCCTCGGGCGACGACCGCTGGAGCAATGTGTTAGGTTGCGCGGACCGTCCTCTTGAGGAATTGGGGGAGTGGATGCGAGAGACGCTTCTCCTGGACGTGCCCCGCCGCCTCAGGTCGCCCCGCAGGAGCTCTTGATGGCCGCTGATGTTTCGGCCGAATATTTCTCATAAAGCTCTCTATGCCGAAGGGGGAGGTCCGGGTGATTTCCGGCTCATCGGGCAGCGCTGACGGCTTCCGGGTTGCCCGTCCGCGCTCTCCAGGCGTCCTTGACCCGTTCGCCGACGCTACCCCGCCTTGAAAGGCGGGGCTATAAATCGGAGCCCCGCCTTTCAAAGCGGGGACGAGAAGCGACACTTTTGTACTCAGCCCCTTGAGAGGAGATGGGGCTGAGTGGGCTCAGGGTTAACCCCGAACAAGCCCCGGCATTCATGCCGGGGAGTCGAGGGGTTGACATGTTCCCAACCCTGATTTATGCTTCCGTACGGTGGCGAGATGGGATAATCGATGCGAAAACGCGTCTCCAACCGGCTCAGCAGAAAACGAAATACCGATGGAGAGCCCAGCGTTATGCGCTATCATTGTTTCATGGATTTACGCAGGTTTCAGGTTTATATTTTCGCAATAAAAAAGGAGATTTTATGAAAACAGTTTTCAGGGCCATCATGATGACATTTTCCATGTTGCTCATCGTAACAGCATTCAATTTATCCATGTCAAACACGCTGCAGGGAAAGTTCACGGTAGAAATTACGGTCACAGGTGATGATAACGGCCTGCCACTTAAAGACACAAAAGTAATCCTGGCAAGCAAAGAAAGTTTCTGGGATATTGATTTAAAATACACCGGCGCGGATGGAATAGCCAGGCTCGAGGCCAGGTATGGTGGTAATTACGAGATCATCCTTTACCATGCCTATTATAGAAGGGTCTTTAAAGATTTTAAAATAAACAAATATGGTGATATGAAAAATTTTTCTCTTTCTTTTGTCCTCGAAAGGCAATTTAGCGAGACTCAGTTGAGCAAACAGGACAGGCAGGTGAATATTACTGTAAAAGGCAAAGATTATGACGGAAGCATAAAACCTTTGAGAGGTGCCACTGTTTATTGTCCGGGGACAGTAGTGACAACTGATGCCAACGGAAAGGCAATATTCAAACACGGGTATCCCCTTACTACTTTAATTTATTTTTCAGCAACGGCACCGGGTTACGTACCTAAAGAAGACGGGATTATGGTCGGAACAAAACCCGCTATGATTTATGAACCCGACCCATTGGAAATAATTTTGGAAAAAGAACCCTTGACAAAAACTCAGCTTAAAGTTCTTGTTCTGGACTATAAAACTGATAAACCCATTGAGGGGGCCAGCGTCAGCCTGGATTTCAAGAAACCAATAAAAATAAACGGACAGACCAAAACTATGTGGAGCGCTGATATTACGGATGCCGCGGGGTATGCTGATTTTACAGATGCTACTGAGAGAGCTATTCTGGTTGAGTACATAAACACCAACGATTTCGCGGTTACCGTTTCCAAGGATAAATACAAAAAAACACAAAGTGATATCCCGAAAGAGCTGCTCACTCCATCGGTTGAAACCAGGATCTACACCGTATGGCTGACTCCGGAAGAAGTCAACCCAAGGACGGACAGGCCATTCGTTGGCACCTGGGAACAGCCTTATCATGGCGGGAAAAGCACCCTGACGATTAACGCCTCCGGGTCGGGGACGAGCGAGGCATTAGGCACCGGGCTTACCAATGGGCAACCGAGCAAAGAGGTCGGCACCATCTCTCAGGGGGTTGTCGACGGACAGACGCTGACGTGCCACTGGGAATCCACCTACAGCGATGGGGACAAAACCATCACCCGGGGCGGTACGCTCACCCTCACGTTGAATGGCGACACACTCACCGCAACCGGGACAGTGGATCCCGAGAGCATTAAGGAGAAATGGAACGTCGGGAAGTACGCGTCGAGGGCCAAGAGCGGCGGAACGAGCACGTACACGCGAGCAATTAAAGAATTAAAGGAGCCAGGGCTCGCATTATTTACGATTTTGAGGTAATCGAATGGAGAAAAAGGGCCAGGCTCGCATTATTTCAAAGTCTTTATCACATGTAACGAGCGTAAATCGCCCGATTTTTGCGAGGCAGGCATAGATTAAGTAGATGATCTGAGTCTCCCCGTCCCGGGCCGGCCGTATTTTCGGCCGATCGTCAAAGAGGTCGTGGGTTAAGTACCTCGACTGCGGCAACCCCCGTTGCGGCTTTGCCCTCATGAACCGAAGCCGTTTCATGAGGACTGCGAAGCGCTGCCCGCATCCGGTGTCCGGACTGCGGTGCGGAGCGGTTCGTTATGTTCTCCTGCCGCACCAGGGGATATGCTGTGCACAGCATATTCTGGGGTTCTGCCCCTCGTGTCATGCCAAGCGGCTTTCCGAGAATCGCCGACATATCCTGGCGCTTATCGAGACGTGTAAACGCTGGAAGGGAATGAATCCCTCTTTCCGGAACCTCCCTACGCGGCCGAGGGCCGCGGAGGAGTCGTCGGCCCAAGCCAACGTCACCACCTGATCTCAAATCCGCAAGCCCAATTGGATGTTCGCGTGACGTCGTCTTCGCAGCGCAAATGAAAGGCCAGGAGGGAGTTGAATTCATATACGATTCCGAACCGATTTCCCAGATGCCGCTCCAGCGTATTGGGGGAATCGGACCGGAAGACTTCGCTGCGGTTGAATTCCTCGTCGTTCACGATGAGACGGCCGTTTTCCCACCGGCGGGTGATCTTCGAAATGTAATCGACGTCTCCCCGGTCATGCCCTTCCGTTAGGATCAGGGTCAAATCCGTCCCCAGAATGACATAGAGGCCTTTTTTGATTTCAAACCTCATTCCCAGCGGCAGGAAAAACGCCCATTGGTCGTAGTCGATCCGGACGTCATAATTTTTTTGATAGGAATGATGGAAATTTTCTGTTCCAGGCCGATACAGCGTGTGGGCGGTCTCCGATTCGCTCAGGAACGCGGTGGTTTCAAGAATGTCCCTGGAGTAAGTGCCGCGCTGGATATGCACACCGCCGAAAAACGCCCAGCGGTTGGCGGGAGCATAAGCCAAGGAAGCGAATCCCTTGAACTGAGCGGTTTTTTCCTTTCCTGTTCCCGAAAAATCATCGCGGCTGCGGCTTCGATACTCGGACCGGCGGAAAAAATATTGCTTGCTGTCGCCGTCATAGTAATCGTAGGTGGTGTCCCAGGAACTGGCGTATTCGGAAAGCGCGCTTCCCTTCAAATCATTGTTCGACCAGGTGAAAGAGAAGAAGGAGCGGAATCTCAGCTTTTCGGAAAAATCCCGTTCAAAAGTCAGCGCCAAATTGGGCCGGCTGCCGTCGGCCGGATGCGTCTCCGCGCTCGTTAAGTCGTTGTCATATCTCCGATAATAGGCCGGATTGCGCTCGTTTTCGCTCCAATCGCTGTTCCGATCTCTCGAATTCAAGCTCTCCTCGCCTTTTCCCCAGGTCAATCCGCCGTAAAAACCGAGGCGGGTTTTGTTATCCAGCTGCCAAAGCAGTCCGACGCCCGCTTCCAGGTGATGCCCTTTTATGCCCAGAGTTTCGGACAGGAGATTATCAAAAGAGGAATGGGGATAAATGCCTTTGTCCGAATCGTGAACGTCTCCATCCCGATCATAGGTGAACAGGCCCCAGCGCAAACCCAGCTGGATTTTATCGGAAAGTCGATAGCCCAAGCTGACTTGGAACTGGTTGCCGAACACGCGTTGTTGATCTTTGTCCACGCTCAGTCTTTGGGGTTCTTTCTTCATGGTCGAGGGAGCATCGCCGTAGTTGGAATCCCGCCAATCGTAAAGACCCATGGAGCGATAGGGAGAATAATCGAAAATAGTTCGATTCATGACGCTGAGGGAGAACCGCGGATTCAGCGGGATGATGGCGGCGATGTTGTACAACGGTTTGTTGTTCACATTGGCGATGGAGGATTGCGTGGACCAATAGGTCATCACCTGTTTGTCGGATGAGTATCGATAGAAGTTACGATAATCCGAGGACGCGGCCGAAGCCGTCCACGACGGCTCGGCTCCTGTGTTCAAGGTCAGATAAACCGACTTTTTGTCTTGCCTGAGCACGAAAGCCGGATTCCAGATCAGATCGGAATAGGGATCGTCGATCATGCCGACGGCCGCCGCGGGGAAAACGGCCATTTGCAACGACCGGAAAATCATGGATTCCAGGAAAAACGGCACATCAGGCATATGGGTGCGGGCCGGAGGCACTTGGGAAAAGGCCGTCCGAGCGATCATCGCCGCGGCAAACAGGATAGAGGCTTTTTTCAGAGACATGTTTCTTCCTTTTTCACCCAGACTGGGTATGCGTTCCCTCGTTATCCAGGATCAAATGAAGATCACGGCGGTGGGGAGTCGACCGATCGATCATTTGAAGGAACTTCAAGAACTCCTCATGGCGATGACGCGGATAGCAGGTTCCAATAATCGTACCATCCAGCATGTTCAAGGCGGCGAAAAGACACGTCGTTCCGTTCCTTTTGTAGTCGTGCGTCATCATCTCCCGCCTACAACATATCGCCAACCGACGTTTCATGTCAAGAAATCCGGGGAGTCCGGAATGTCGAAAAAGCCGCCTCAGGGCGCCTTCCAGGAATATCTCCCGGCCGCTGATCCCCCGGTCGAATATTTATCATGACCTTTTGGCTGTCCTTGACGTGTCCTGAGCTCTAATTTATACTTCCTCTGCGGGACAACTTGTTTTCCGCTTATGGATTGCTACGATGTGGTCATTATCGGCGCAGGACCCGCCGGATTATTATGCGGGATCCTTTGCGGAACAAAGGGACGAAGCGTCTGCATACTTGAAAAAGGCGATGGCGCGGGAAAAAAACTGCTGCTGTCCGGTTCCGGCAAATGCAACATCACCCACGCGGGTTCCATTAAAGATTTTTTAGCTCATTACGGCGATAAGGGGAGATTCGTGAAGCCCTCGCTCCTTAATTTCACGAACGCCGATCTGATGAATTTTTTCGAAAAAAGACATCTGAAAACCGTGGAGGCAAGCGACGGCAAGATTTTTCCGGAAACGCAGAGCGGCAGGGACGTATTAGGCGTTCTGCTTGAAGAATGTAAAAAAAGGGGCGTGGTAATCCGGTACAGGGAACCGGTGCAAGATATTGCAAAGACCCCTTCCGGTTTTGAGGCGCGCACGAAAAATGCGGTCTGCAGGGCCGGGACAGCGGTCATGGCCGCCGGCGGCGCCTCGTACCCATCCACCGGTTCGAGCGGTGACGGATATGCTTTTGCAGAGGTTCTCGGACATACCATCGTCGAACCAGGTCCCGCTCTCGCGCCGGTCATCGTCAGAAATTATCCGTTCGGTAATTGCGCCGGCATTTCGCTTGCCGATACTAAGACGGCAGTATATCGGAACAATAAAAAAGTCCGAGACCTGTGCGGCGATGTTCTTTTTACCCACCGGGGATTATCCGGGCCGGGAATACTGGATCTCAGCAGGTATATACGTCGGACCGATGCGCTCAAAGTTTCACTGGTGAAATTCGACACCAAAGAAGATTGCGAAAAAGATCTTATTAAAGAATTTACTGCCGAAGGAAAACGAACGATTAAGAAATGCATGAGCAAATACAAAGTCCCCCAGCGAATTCTTAAGCGGATATTTTATTTAAAGGGAATTCCGCTCGATCTGAATACCGCATCAATCGATAAAAAGATCCGGAGGGTGATTGTTGATAATCTTATGGAATGCCCTTTTGTCGTCGAAAGTCTCGGCGGTTACGATGAGGCCATGGTGACAAGGGGTGGGGTCTGTTGTCGAGAAATAAATCCGAACAGCTACGTTGCCTCTTTCAGATTCGGCATCATCCAGGGCTGATTGCGCCGGAGGCACGGGCGGTTCGGCGCGTGTCCCCGAGTTGGATCGTTTGCAGGCGTACTCCGCGCACTCGGCGCAGTCGCATTTCCGTCCGGATCAAGCCTAAGGCGCGGACTTATCTGCTCCCCGAGTTCTTGAGGTACTTCAGGAACTCGCTGTCCGTGGTCAGGAGCAGCCAGGTTTCCTTCCCCAGGCCCGTCCGGTAAGTTTCGAGCGACTTCATGAACTGGTAGAACTCGGGGTCGAGGTTGTAGGCTTTGGCATAGATCTGGGTCGCCTCGGCGTCGGCCTTTCCCTTGATCTCCTGGGCGGTGCGGTAGGCTTCGGACTGGATCTTCTTCAGCTCGCGTTCCTTCTGGCCGCGGATCTCGGCGCTCTTGCCGTCGCCCTCGGAGCGGTACTTGGAGGCGATCCGTTTTCGTTCGGCGACCATCCGGTCGAAGACCTTGCGTTGGACCTCGTCCACATAATTCACCCTCTTGACCTTGACGTCCCTGAGCTCGACGCCGAACTCGGGCGTGATCTTCGAGGCGTTCTCCAGGATGATGCCGGAGAGCTTTTCGCGGCCGTCCCGGATCTTAACCGTCACTTCGGAGAATTCGAGCAGGGCGGCGTCCTCCGCGATCTCGAAGGCGCGGTTGGAGGAACGGACGATCTCGATCAGGTCGTACTTGGCGATGATGTTCCGCGTCTCGCCGTCGACGATGTCGTCCAGCCGGGATTGGGCGTTCCGCTCGTCGCCGACCCTCTGGAAGAAGACGAGCGGATTGGAGATCCGCCAGCGGCAATAGGTGTCCACCCAGATGTATTTCTTGTCCCTGGTCGGGATCTGATTCGGGTCGCCGTCCCAGGCGAGCCAGCGCTTCTCGAAATAATTGGCCTTTTGGATGAAGGGCATCTTGAAATGGAGGCCGGGCTTGGTAATGGCCCCGCCGATCGGCTCGCCGAACTGGGTCACGATGACCTGGTTGGTTTCGCTGACGACATAGACGCCGTCGGCGATCACGATCAGGGCGAAAAGAGCGGCGACAAGCAGAAGGACGGTTTTGGTTTTGGGATTCATTTCTTCACCTCCTCGCTGAGGTTGAGCAGAGGCAGGATGCTTTTTTGCTTGTCGTCCGTGATGATCTTCCTCTGGATTTTCGAGAGGACCTCGCCGATCGTCTCGAGGTACAGACGCTTCCGGGTGACGACCGGCGCCTTGGCGTATTCGCGGTAGATCGAGGTGAAGCGGCTGGCGTCGCCCAGGGCGTTGTTGACCCGCTCGGCCGCGTAGCCCTCCGACCCGCGGATCACCTGTTCGGCCTCGCCCTTGGCCTTGGGGATCTCTTGGTTGTACTCGGACCAGGCCTCGTTGATCTTGCGCTCCTTCTCCTGGAGGGCCTCGTTGACGTCGTTGAACGAGGGCTTGACCGGGTCGGGGGGATTGACATCCTGGAGGATGAGCTGGTTGACGTCGATCCCGATCTCATAGAGGTCGCAGAGCTTCTGGAGGTCGTCCTTGGCCAGGGCCGCGATCGGGCCGCGGCCGATGGTGATGATCTCGTCCACGGAACTGTCCCCGATGACCCGGCGGACGACGGCCTCGTTCATGTCGCGGAAGGTCATTTCCGCATCGCGCATCTTGAAGAGGAATTTGTAGGGGTCCTTAATCTTGTACTGGACGATCCACTCGACGACGACGACGTTGAGATCGCCGGTGAGCATGACGGCTTCATTTTCGGTCTCGGGCGTCTTCACGTATTCGGACCGAATGCCCGGCCGGACCGTTCGGAAGCCGAACTCCAGCTTGAGCTGGCGCTGGACCGGAACCTTGGTTACCGATTCGATCCCCAGGGGTAGCTTGAAGTGGAGCCCCGGCTCCGTGGCCCGGACGAATTTGCCGAAGCGCAGAATCACGCCCCGTTCGTCGGGCGCCACCTGGTAGAACGAACCGAACAGCACGAAGACGGCGAGGATGCCGAGAATGGCGTAGCGGACGAAATGGGGGGGCAGCTTGGGCAGCTTAGGCATCTTGATCTCCCATTGCGGGAACTGGTTATCTTGCATGCGTACCTCCTTCCCGCTTATCGTACATCAGCGCCGGGGAAAAGGGAAGTGGGTCATTGAGAACGACATGGGCCAACCGGACGTCGCCGGGCGTCACCTGTTCCTCCCATCGTCTTTTTCCACTATAATATCCGTTCCGGATGCGAGTTCCTATTCGTTTCTTAAACGACGGAAACCCATGATTTGTGTCGAAAACTTAAGTAAAAACTACGGCAAGCAGGCCCTGTTCGACGACATCGGCTTCAAGGTCAACCGCCGCGAACGGGTCGGCGTCGTCGGCCGCAACGGCCACGGCAAGACGACGCTCTTCCGGCTCATCGCCGGCCTCGAGGAGCCCGACTCGGGCTCGATCAGCATGCCCCGCCGCTACCGGATCGGCTACGTCCGGCAGGAGATCGAGTTCGAGGCGCCGACCGTCCTCGATGAGGCCGTCCATGTCCTGCCCCACGACCAGGCGGACCAGGTCTGGCGGGTCGAAAAAATCCTGGCCGGATTGGGCTTCAGCCCCGGGGACATGGGCCGGTCTCCCTCCCAGCTTTCGGGGGGATTCCAGGTCCGCCTCAACCTGGCCAAAGTCTTGGTCGGCGACCACCAGATGCTCCTCCTCGAC
>JALHUR010000213.1 GCA_022867325.1 Candidatus Aminicenantota bacterium
AGACGATCGTGGCCACCGAATTGGCGGCGTCGTGGAGGCCGTTCGTATAGTCGAAGAGGAGGGCCAGGCCGATCAGGAAGACGATCAAGCCGAAGCCCCAGCTCGCCATCCCCTAACCGCCCTTGACGACGATGGCCTCGATCGTGTTGCTCGTCTTCTGGCAGACGTCCATGATCCGCTCGAGCGTCCCCAGAATGTCCTTCCATTTGATGACGGCGATCGGGTCCTTCTCCTCCTTGAACAGCCGGCGGAGCTCCCGGTGGTAGACGACGTCGCCCTCGTCCTCGAGGTCGTGGATCTCGCAGATCAGCCTCCAGATCGAGTCGGTGTACTTCTGGTGCTTGAAGGTTTCCCCGATCAGGGCGCCCAGGGCCCGGGTCGCCTTGTCGACCAGGACCGCGAATTCGTCTATGAAGGGCTTCTTGTCGGGAACCTCGTAGAGGTAGATATTGTGGAAGGTGTTCTCGATCAGGTCGATGATGTCGTCGAAGTCGGAGATGAGCTGGTAGATGTCCTCCCGGTCGAAGGGCGTGATGAAACTCTGGTTGAGGAGGTTGACGACGCGGTGGGTGATGGCGTCGGCCCGGTGCTCGATGTCCTTGGCCTTATGCCAGTAGTCCTCGAAATCTTTAAAATCGACGACGAACTCCTTGAAGAGGTCCGTGATCTCGGACAGGCAGACCGACATCTCCTTGAAGTTCTCCCCAAAGGCGGGCTCTTTGGGTAGAAGGAATTTCATGATTGTTTCTACGAGACACCTATTATAATCAAACGGATTCGGAATGCAAGCCGCGGAGGCTATCCGCGGGGTTGGGGGCGGACGGGAAGTTGAGAAACGGGCGGGGACCGTTTATAATCAACGCTTGACTATACCGATGCTTCGATTTTTCGCGACCGCGCCAAGGAGGACACCGAGATGACCAAGCGCTTGTTATTTTGCGCGCTCATCGGCCTTGCCTTTGCCCTTCCCGCCCGGCCGGAGACCCAGGGGACGCTTTTCATCATCGGCGGCGGCGACCGGCCGGAGAGCATGATGCTGCGGTTCGCCGCGCTCGTCCGCGCCTCCGGGGCCGGTAAGGTCATCGTCCTCCCCAATGCCGGCGCCGAGCCCAAGGTGTCTGGGCCCGAGATGGCCGCCGAGCTCAAGGGCTTGGGCCTCGAGGCCGAGTCCCTTCTCTTGAGCCGGGACGAGGCCGACCGGCCGGAGAGCCTCAAGGTCCTCGACGGCGCGAGCGGGATCTATTTCACGGGCGGAATCCAGTCCCGAGTGACCGACGCCCTGTACGGGACGGCCTTCCACAGGAAACTCCTCGAGCTCTACGAGAAAGGCGCCGTCGTCGGGGGGACGAGCGCTGGCGCCGCCATCATGAGTGAAGTCATGATCACGGGCGACGAGAAGAGGAAGGTTGAGGAAGGGCGCGAGTTCGAGACGATCGAGCCCGGAAACATCGTGACCGTCCCTGGGCTGGGGTTCATCCGGGAGGCCGTCATCGACCAGCACTTCGCGACCCGGAAACGCCACAACCGTCTCATCAGCGTCGTGGCCGAGCATCCCACTCTCCTCGGGATCGGGATCGACGAGTCGACGGCCGCTGTCATCCACCCCGGCGGGCTGTTGGAAGTCGTCGGCGAGAAAAATGTCATTGTCATGGATGCTCGCGGGGCCCGGGTCCGGCTCGAGCCGGGACGCGGGATCGGGGTCAACGGCCTCGTTCTCCACGTCCTCCTCCCGGGCGACATGTTCGACCTCAAGACGCGGAAGGCGGTGGCCCGATGAAGCTTCCCAAGGTCAAGCTTCCCCACACCCTGGTCCTCATCTATATCATGGTCGTCCTGACCGTCGTCGCGACCTGGATCATACCCAGCGGGAAATACCAGCGGGTCCAGAAGGACGGGCGGGTCATGCCGGTGGCCGGCACCTTCCGCTACGTGGAGGGCCGGCCCCAGGGATTGGGCGCGCTCTTCGTCTCCCCGGCCAAGGGGTTCATGGACGCCGCGGCCATCATCATCGTCGTCTTCATCGTCGGAGGCGCCTTCGCCGTCATCCAGAAGACGGGCGCGGTCTCGGCCTTCATCAGCGCCCTGGCCTTCAAGTTCGGCCGAAGCCGCGCGCTGCGGGCTTTCCTGATCCCGGTGACCATGATCGTTTTTTCGTTGGGCGGAGCCGTCTTCGGGATGTGCGAGGAGACCATGCCTTTTATCCTGGTCTTCGTCCCGTTGGCCCTGTCCCTCGGCTACGATTCGCTGGTCGGGGTCGCCATCCCCTTCCTGGGGGCCGCGGCCGGGTTCGCGGGCGCTTTCTTCAATCCGTTCACGGTCGGAATCGCCCAGGGGATCGTCGGGCTTCCTCTCTACTCTGGGCTCGGCTACCGGTTGATCGTCTGGGCGATCGGCACGGCCATCGTCGTCGTCTTCGTCATGCGCTACGCCGCGCGGGTCCACAAGGACCCCAAGATCAGCCCCGTCTACGAGGAAGACCTGGAGAGGAAGAAAAAGCTCATGGCGAACGGTCCCGCCGGGGATGTCGTCGAGGTCAAGCCCGTCCACAGGCGGGTTCTCGGACTCTTCCTGGCCGGGATGGCCCTGCTCGTCTTCGGCATCCTCCGTTACAAATGGTACATGACCGAGATCGCCGGGCTGTTCCTGGCGATCGGGATCCTGGCCGGCCTGGTCGGCCGGCTCAAGAGCGAGGAGATCGCCCGCGGCTTCGTGGATGGCGCCAAGGACATGATGAACGCCGCCCTGATCATCGGCTGCACCAGGGCCCTTTTGGTGGTGGCGACGGACGGCAAGATCCTGGACACCATTCTTCAGGCCATGGCCGGGCCCATCTCCCAAGTCCACCCCATCGTCTCCTCCCAGCTCATGTTCCTGTCCCAGTGCGTCATCAACTTTTTCGTCCATTCCGGGACGGCCCAGGCCGCCCTGACCATGCCGATCATGGCCCCGCTGGGCGATTTGGTCGGGATCACGCGCCAGACGACCGTGTACGCCTTCCAGCTCGCCGAGTACATCAACCCCGTGCTCCCCACCAGCGGCGTCACCATGGGAGTCCTCGGCCTGGCCCAACTCCGCTGGGAAAAATGGGCCAAGTGGCTCCTCCCCCTGCTGGCCGCTTGGGTCCTATTCGGTCTCCTCAGCCTGATTCCGCCCGTCCTTCTCCATTGGGGGCCGATTTAGTC
>JALHUR010000004.1 GCA_022867325.1 Candidatus Aminicenantota bacterium
AGGCGGCCTTTGCCGTCGAGCAGATGGTAGGAGAGGAGGCAGGGATTCTTGCCCGTCGAAACGCGCGCCGAGCGGCCTTCGTTCCGGACCGTGACCCTTAGGTCGAGGGTCTCGGCTTCATAGGCCGCGAGCGTCCGCTCCGAACTTCGGAGCGAGACGCGGTCCTCCGGTCTATCGCCGGGCGCCGGGCGCCGTCCGAAATGAACGACGAGGGGGATGACGAGCAGGAGCAGAGCGCCCGCCCAGGCGGAAGTGACGGAGGGGGATGTCGATTTCATGGGGCGCCTCTCAGCATATTCTGGGCAGGAGTTCGGAGGTCAGCGCTTCGAGAAGCCTCAACCCGCCCGCCGACGTCTCGCAGAGAACCTCGCCCGGCCGGCCCGGCTTCAACCCGACTTCGCCGATGACAGCCGCCCGCCGTCCCGCCCCGAAGCGCCGGATGTGATCGAGAATCCGGCCGGCGGCGGCCTGGGGCGCGAACATAACGGCCCGCCCTTCGCAGGCCAGATAGAGGGGGTCGATGCCCAGGATCTCGGCCGCGGCCCGGACGGGACGCGAGAGAGGGATGAGGCTCTCCTCGATCCGGATGGCGAAGGGGAGGCCTTCGGCCAGTTCGGACAGGATGGTGGCCAGCCCGCCCCGAGTGACGTCCCTCATCCAGCGGACGCCCTTTTTCCAGAGCGGGAGGAGGAAGGTCAAGGGGGCGCAATCGCTCTTGACGGCGCTCTCCAGTCCGAATTCGCCCCGCGCGGCCAGGATGGCCAGGCTGTGATCGCCCAGCGTTCCGGTCAGGATGACCTTGTCCCCGAGACGGATTCGCCGGGGGTCGGGACGGCCGACGGCCCATCCCAAGCCCGACGTCGTAATGAACATTTTGTCGCACTGGCCGCGCCGGACGACCTTGGTGTCTCCCGTCGCGACGGCGACGCCGGCCGCGCGGGACGCCTTTCCGATCGAGGCCAGGACCCGCCTCACGTAGTCGAAGGGCAGGCCTTCTTCAAGGATGACCGCCAGGGAGAGAAAGCGGGGGACCGCTCCCGAAACGACCAGGTCGTTGACCGTTCCGTTGACGCAGAGCGATCCGATGTCGCCGCCCGGGAAGAAAAGCGGGTCGACCACGTAACCGTCCGTGGTGAAGACGATATCCCGGCCGACGCGGCTCGCGTCGGGAAGTCCTTGAAGATACCGGTTCCCCAAGACCGGAAGGACGGTCCGGTCGATGAACTCCCGCATCAGCCGTCCGCCGCTTCCGACCTCGAGGCTGACCCGGCCGGGGTCCTCAGCGGCCCGTCTTCGTCCTGGCACGATTCCCTCCCTTGCCGGCATACTTGAAATGGATGAGACAGGCGCCCTCGTAAGAGACCATGCACGGCCCGTGCGGGGAATCGGGCCTGCACTTCGAGCCGAAGAGCGGGCATTCCGGCGGCGAGGCCGCCCCCCGTAGAATCGCGCCGCAGCGGCAGCCGGGAAGGTCCGAGCTTTCATCGCGCAGGGCCAGCCCGTGACGGATGACGGCGTCGTAGCGCGCATGGGATTTCTTAAGGCTCAACCCGCTCCGCGGGATGAGGCCTAATCCTCGCCAGACCGCGTCGCGGGGTTCGAAGAGCGATGCCATGAGTTTCTGTGCTTTGACGTTGCCTTCGGGCCGGACGACCCGGCCGTAGGCGTTGGCGACTCCCGGCTTGCCGTCGCGGATTTGTTCCAGGACGGACTTCAGCCCCAACAGGATATCGGCCGGCTCGAATCCGGCGATGGCGCCCGGGAGGCCGAACTCGGCCGGGATGAATTCAAAAGGCTTCCGGCCCGTTATGGCACTGACGTGGCCGGGGTAAAGGAACCCGTCGATCTTAACCTCGCCCGCTTCGCACAAGGCCCGGAGCGGCGGTTCGATCAGCCAGAGGGCGGCCAGGACCGAGTAGTTCCCGATGCGTTCCCGGCTGGCCTCCCTCACGGTGAGGCCGATCGAAGGGATGGTCGTCTCGAATCCGGCCCCGAAGAAGACGACGTCGCGGGACGGATTGCGGCGGGCGAACTCCAGGGATTCGCCGGGCGAATAGACGATCCGCAGGCGCGACCCCGGCGCCGGGACGGCCCGCTGGAGGGAGCCCATTCGGGTCGGGACCCGGGTCATGTCCCCGAACGCGGCTAGGATGACGTCGTCCCGCTTCGTCAGGAAGTCCAGGGCGGCCTCATGGTAGGAGTCCGGCGTAATACAGACGGGGCAGCCCGGCCCGGAAACCATTTCGACGCCCGCCTCGGCAAGGAGAGGTTTGAGACCGTAGCGGTGGAGGGCCATGGTATGCGTTCCGCAGACCTCCATGATCCGCACGTCCCGACCAAGGGACCGGCCCTGGGCGCGGATCGCATCAATCAACCCGGCGGCGCGGCTATCCACGGTCGCCCCCTTCGGTTTCCGTGGGTGGGGCGGGTTCCATGGCCTCGATTTCGTTGAG
>JALHUR010000214.1 GCA_022867325.1 Candidatus Aminicenantota bacterium
CATGGCCCGGCTGGGCAGCGGCGACGAGGCGGTGGAGCTCTTCCACATGCTCAATCCCGTCAACCATACCAGGACCGCGGCCGGTGTCGGGCGCTACATGGCCGAGCCCTACGTCATCGCCGGAGACGTCCACGCCGACCCTGCACACGCCGGGCGCGGCGGCTGGACGTGGTACACCGGCTCCGCGGGCTTGATGTACCGGGCGGGCCTCGAGAGCATCCTGGGGCTCCGGCGCCGGGGCTCGACCTTCGAGATGGACCCCTGCATCCCCTCATCCTGGACCGACTACGCGATCGTCTGGCGCTTCGGCCGGACGCGCTACGAGATCGCGGTCTCGAACCCGGAGCGTCGCTGCCGAGGGATCGCGGAGGCGGAACTGGACGGCGCGCCGGTCGATCCCCGCTCCATCCCTCTCGCCGATGACGGCGGCACGCACCAAGTCCGGCTGGTGCTGGGAGACCCAAAGCAGCCCGTCCCGCCCGTTGCCGACCCGGCCGCCATCGCTTCCGCTTGATTCTCAAACGCGCCTGGGCCGAGGGCTCGGCTCACCCGGCATAGCCGGCAGGTTGAACGTTATTTCATATCGCCCATGACTTGGTTATATTTTTCCTGGGCCGCGATAACCTTGGGATCCTGCATGAACGGCGCGACTTTGCCCATCGCCTCCATCATTTTTCCCATCATCGCCTCGATCCGGTCATTGAAGGGTTTCATCTCGGCGGGAGGATTGTCCTGAGTCTTGAATTCGGGAAATTTCTCCCCGATGGCCTTCATCTTGGGCGCCAACTCGGCCATTTTTTCAGTGACGGCGTTCATCGCCGCGGCCACGTCGTCGGCCGTCGCCGCCTTACCGAGGGCCGCTATAAAATCTTCATTGACTCCGATAAATTTATCCATCACCGGACCGATCTCGGCGTATTTTCCCAGCGCCGCGTAAGCGTCGGCCCCGGCTTCTCCGCCTTTCTTGCACGCCGTGATTCCGACGACCAGACAGAGCGCCAAACCCAGGATCATAGTTTTTCGCATGCTCTTCTCCTTTTCCGAAAATCCGGGAGCCTCGGCCCATTCCACCGGAGCCGCCCGCTTACCTTGAAGACCGGACTATATATGCACGGCCGTCTCGATGTCAAGCCCGATACCGTTTGACAGGGGCGGGAAGCCTTTTTATAATGGAAACAAAGAGACCTAGAGGAGGCCTAATGAAAAAAGCCAGTGTTCTTTGCGGCATTTCGATTTTACTAGTCTGGATGATCGCCTGCGCGCCCACGGCGACGGTCACGTCGACCGGCGGTCCGTCCATCGCCCAGGCGCAGGCGGAAAAGTACGACGGTCCCAAAGCCAGATTGGCCGTCGGCGAATTCCAGGACAAGACAGCCCGAGGCGGCGGCAACACCGGCTGGATGAACATGTACGGCGTCAGCTTCAAGGAGATCGGCGAAGGCATGCGCGACATGATGACCACGGCCCTGTTCAACTCCAGCCGCTACATCGTTCTCGAGCGCGAACAGCTCGGCGCCGTCCTGCAGGAGCAGGACCTCGGCGCGTCGGGCCGCGTCAAGAAGGAGACAGCCCCGCCGGTCGGCGAGATTTATGGCGCCGACTTGATCATCACCGCCGCCGTCACCGAGTTCGAAGGCGGAAGCAAGGGAGTCGGCGGAGAAACTAGAGTCCTGGGCGTGTCGTTGGGCGGAGGCGTCAGCAAGGCCCATCTTGCCATCGACGTCCGCATCATTGACGCTAAAACGTCGCAGATCGTGGCCGCGACGTCGGTCCAAGGCAGCGCCACAAATATCGCCGCTGAGGGCGCGACGACGATCGGCGGAGTTCTTCCCATCGGACTGGGCGGTTTTTCCAAAACGCCGACGGAAAAAGCGATCCGTGTCTGCATCCAGAAGGCCGTGGAATACATTGTTTCCCAGACGCCGGAGATATACTACAGATACAAATAAAAAAGGATCATATCTCCGAATCCGTGATAGATCAACTGTCAAGTTGCGACATTTTCGCGCTCGCAACGTTCTCACCCCGCCAATAACCAGCCTGGCCCTCAAGCTTAAAAAAGGATAGCCGCTCCAGGGAGCGGATTGACCTGGTAAGTGTCCCAGTATTTACCGCATTTTATGACTACTTATCTGCCTTCACTTAGCCTGCCGGTTCCTCCCTCGTTTCTTCTATTTTCTTTTTCGTTGTGGCCTTGCCTTCTTCGGGGGATTCCGTCTTTTTCCGGTCTTTGCCGCCTTCCTGTGCTTTCGGAGGGGCCGCTTTTTTTTCCGCCTTTATCTTTTTTCCCTTGCCCTCTTCGGGGGCTTTCTTAGGCTTCTCGGCTTTACCGCCTTCCTGTTCTTTCCGGAGGGCTGCCGCCCTTTCCGCCTTAATCTTCGCCATTTCTTCCGTTCTCTTTTCGTTGTCGGCAATCAGCCTCAGCCTTTTATTCATGGCCCGGATATTGGCCTGCAATTTTCTAACGAGAGTATCTTTATCGGCCTTGGGAGATACGATCCCCTTCCCAGACAGGAAAGACAGCCGATTTTGCAGTTTTTGTTCGAAATTTGCCTTTTGCCGCATTAGCATCTGCTTCCGCTTTAATCCCATTTCTTCCTCCTCTCCGATTCAGTTGTTTTTCTCCGGCCAATCAAAGATTATGCGGATCTTTCTCTTCCCTGCCGGCAGATAATTACCGAGAGTATGTATATCAGGGTTTTCGCCAAAAAGCCATCGCATTTTAGGAGGATGGGACAGAGCTGTGGACGTTGAAGCCGGTGTGCCGCCAGGAAAGCAAACGTTCCGCCCATTCAGGGCTGAGAAGCTCCTTCCCAACTAGGAACGACAAGACCTCCCGGGCGAAGATCTCGGCCAGGCGCGAGCCGTCGATCCTCGGGATCTTATGGAAGACGCCCGCCTCGTCCATGCTGCCCTCGGTCACCATGAAATGGAGGGGAGTGGCGCGGAACGGGCCTTCTCCGCCCTCCACTGGATCGATACGGCGGACGGGTGATCGAGCGCAGACGAAAGGGTCGTAAAGGGCGATATCACATGTCGAATTCAAGGACGATCCGCGTTCCCTTCCGCCGTTCGATCCGTATGGTCCCGTCGAACTGCGCCGTCAGCAGTCCCACAAGCTGTAATCCAAATCCGCTGGAGTTCTCGATATCAACCGATTCCGGAATTCCGTTCCCGTTGTCCTCGATAATGAGAGTCACGCGATTATCCTTAGCCGAGGCGGATACGTTTATCAATCCGTCTTTCCTGCCGGTGAAGGCGTGTTTCATGGCGTTCGTGATGAGTTCGTTCACGATGATCCCCAAGGGCGACAACACTTTTACTCCAAGCACGATGTCATCGATCCTTTTCTCGATCTTCACCATGCCCCTGTTGGGGAAAACGCCGACGATCTCGTCGACCAGGGGCGGGAGGTAGTCCTTGATCGACATCTCCCGCAAGTTCTCGGAGCGATACAGTTTGTCGTAGAGCACTCCCATGCTCCGCATGCGGTTCCTGGCTTCCAGCAGGGCCGCGACGGCTTCGGGATTCTTAAGGGCATTTGATTGCATAGAAAGAAGGCTCATCATGGAGCTCATGTTGTTCTTGACGCGGTGGTGCACCTCTTTGAGGAGGAGCTCTTTTTCCCGGAGGAGGGCCTTGATCTTGTCCTCCGCCCGTTTACGTCCGGTGATGTCTTGTCCAATAGCAAGCAAGCCTATCACATTACCTTCCTCGTTCATGAGTATCTTATCGTACCATTCAATATCGATTTCACGACCGTCCTTCGTCACGATTTCATTGACATTGCCTTGTGTTGGGGTATTAGCAATTGCTTTGAGAAACAATTCTCTTGTTCGATTTCGAACGTGCTCCGGTACGAATAGAGAGAACCAATCTTTCCCCTGAGCCTCCTTAAGCCGGTAGCCTGATATTTTTTCCATGTAGGGATTGAAACTAACGATACGCCCCGTTGTATCAAGGACCAACACAATGGTTTGTGCCGTTTGAACCAGGCTTTCGGCAAAATATTTCTCCCGACGCAGCGCCTCTGACATCTGCATGCGAAGTTCCACTTCTCCCTGCAATTGTTTATTGAACGCCTCCATGGCCTGCCTTTGCTGCTTGTTATCAATCGATATGGCGATAACGTTGACAATATTCCACAAGTAGGGCTCGTATGGGGTAAACGAGTCGGGAATATCATTGAGCGAGAAGACGACAAACCCGTACAGGCGATCTATCGTTCGTATGGGGAAACACTTGGTATTGCCATAATCTTTCAGTTTACATGGATAATCAAAGTTATCTTCGGCTTCGCCCCATCGGTAATTGCAGGAAGCACATAGATCATTCTTTTCCGCAACGGCGCCTCTGACGCACATATTAAGGGATCTTACACCGGGAACAGATTTGAGCCCGCGGACAACGAATCTGCTTATACTTTCATCGGTAGGCATGCTATTGAGCGTGCTCTGAAGTAATAGAAGTTGACTCAGAACCCTGTTGTCCGTCGCATCAGGCATTTCACTTATTCCTGTTTCCTTGCAGAATAATCCTTCAGGAACTCCTCAGGCTTGATATAGTATGGATTCTTGACTATCTGTCCGTGGACAATCATCATGGGGTGGACGCTCAGCACATCGAACAGGAGTGCTCCATCAAAGAGACGGGCATTGTATTGGCAGATGGTATTGACAGGATATGTGAGGAGGACATCATTTACACGGGCTTCATACTCTATAAGGCGGGAACAGCCAGGGATATTCCTTACGGCCCACGACATCTCTCCGCTCATCCTGGCGCCCGTGTATCCCTCCTGGATACTCCGGGTGTAAAAGACACCTAATCTGTCGAGCATCTCGTCGGGGACGAATGTGTCGCTCGGATAGTATGTGTCTTTTGTCGTTGCCACAGAGAAGCGCCCCTCGTGCTCCCTAAGAAGCCTGTCCAGACCAAGGGTGGAAAAGTATTCGTTCATTTCGTCTATTGTGATTACATCCATGAAGTAAGATGTCTTCTCTCCGCTCAACAGACCGCTTTCAAGAAACTTGGAGATGACATTTTTCCGCTGGGCTTCGTCATTGTAGATGTAGCACATATGGATGCCGGGAGGAAAGGTCTCGCCTGTAAATCCCAGGTGGACTTCCTTACCTTTTGAACACATTTCAAACCTCCTCAGCTGAATCTCCCTTCCCGATCATGATGGAATAGTATCCCCGGCCGGTCGCCGATGTCAATAACCGTGACAAGCGATATCCGAAGAGCATGCGGAGACACGAATTCCTCTCACGCCGGCCGGAAGACGATGGACTCCCGCTCCCCGTGATCATGAGATAATGGCGGCCTGCTCGAAGACAGGGGAGGGCGTTTACTTAAGGAGTCTCGGCTTACCTCCGGCGGCGGTTGGAATCGCGCGGGCGGCGCGATCGCCCGTCGCGGCTCGGCGGGCCGTGGCGTTGTGATCCGCCGCGCGGCGCGGGGGGAGTATCTTCTGAGTCCGGGGGGACCAGCGGGGCGTGGAAGGTCTCCTGGTAGAAATCATCCAGCAGCATGGCCAAGAGAGCGGTCTCTTCGCTCTCCTCGCTCAAGCTGCGCGCCAGCGGCAGGAAGCGCTGCATGCGCTCGGCCTTCAGATCATCGCGGCTGCACAGGCGCGCTTCCAACAGGGCGATGATCCGTTCGGAGACGATCCGCTCGACGTCTTCGTCGCCGGGCAAGGTGCGTTCCTGGAGGTTGATGGCGTAGCGTTTGGCGATGCTCAGCAAACTGGCCCGCTCCATCCCGCTGACCAGCGAGACGGCCGTGCCGCTTCCGCCGGCCCGCCCTGTGCGCCCTGCGCGGTGGATGTAGCCTTCGGGGTCTTCGG
>JALHUR010000215.1 GCA_022867325.1 Candidatus Aminicenantota bacterium
CAGCCATAAGAAGGAAAGAAGATGAAGAAAAAAGAAAAGCCGCGGGGGGCTTGCGTTTCGCCATCATAGAAGTGTCGAGGGGTTGACTGCTGATGAAATTCTCACGGAAACGGAGATGCATACCTATTTTGATTAGATGTGGCCGGAGCGTCCTATTTCATCTAAAATAGTGAACATGACGGGACAGGGCGGAAAAAATCGACCGGCCTTTCTCAAACTCGCGGCGACGCTTCTTATAGTGTTCGCCGCGGTTTCGATTCAGGCATATCAGGCGCCTCGGGCCGATCAGGCCGCGGAGCGCTGGTATCTTGTCCGGATCGGAGGACAGAACGTGGGTTATCTCCATGACACGACCGCGCCTCGGGCCGGCGGAGGAGAGGCGGGCTTCTTCAGCATGTCCGAAATGTCGGTCGCCATCAACAGGCTGGGCGCCCGGGTCGAGCTGGCCTTCCTGACCGCGGCCGAGGAATCGGCTTCCGGCCTCCTCCGAAAGCTCAGCTTCGACCTCAAAGCGTCCGTCCTGACCATGAAGACGGAGGTCGAGGTCAAGGACGGCGTCATCGAAGTCAAGAGCGGCTCGGCCGGGACGCCCTTTGTCAGGAAGGTTCCCTACTCGGGCGACCTCCTCGGCCCGGAAGGAGTCCGAAGGCTGACCCGGGACAAGCTCAGGAATCCGGGCGACCGGGCGGACTACCAAACCTTCGAGCCCTCGCTGGGCAAGGTCGTCAAGGCCGTCCGTGTCCTTCTCGGCCGGGAGTCGCTGACCTTGGAGGGGACGGCCCTGCTCGCCCTCAAGATTGAAGAGACGAGCGACGCCCTTCCCGACAAACGGACGTTTTGGCTGGGGGAGGACGGCGAGATCCTTAGGGATGAGGAGCCGGGTCCGTTCGGGCTGACCGAGATCGTCCGCGTCGATCGGGAGAAGGCATTGTCGGCTTCGGGAGGGGGAGAGCTCCCGGCCGAGTTCTACGAACGGACGCTGCTCAAGAGCGGCATCCGCCTGCCGCGGCCGCGCGAGGTCGAATTTCTCAAGGTCCGCCTCAGCCACCGCCGGCCCGAGCTCGGATGGCCGGAGATCCCCGGCTCGAATCAGAGGGTTGTCGCCAAGACGGAGAGCACGCTCGACCTCGAGGTGCATAGGACCGGCCCCGGTCGCGGCACGCCTCTTCCGGTCGCCGCCTCCGATCGGACCCGAGTCTACCTCGAGCCGAATGCCTACCTCCAGTCGAACGATCCCGAGCTGCGCGCTCTGGCCGCCTCCGTCATAGGGACGGAGAAGGACGCCTGGCGGGCGGCCTTAAGACTCAGGCGTTGGGTGGCGGACAACATGACCTTCGACCTGGGGATCGCGTTCGCTCCCTCGGTCGAGATCTTCAAAAACAGGCGCGGCACCTGCATGGGCTATGCGACGATCTTGGCGGCCCTGGCCCGCGCGGCCGGCATTCCCTCGCGCGTCGTTATGGGCTATGCCTACACGCTGGGGATGTTCGGCGGCCATGCCTGGACCGAGGTTTTCATCGGCGACGGCTGGGTTCCGATCGACGCCGCCATGCCGAGCGCGGGGGCGGCCGACGCAGCCCGCTTCCATCTTGCCGAGTCTTCTCTCGCCGAAGGGGCGGGCGCTCTGGCCGGCGGCGCCCAGCAGCTCATGGGGTATTTCGACGTCCGGATTCTCGAGTACCGGGTCGAGGACGGGAAGACGATCACGGTCCCGTCCGACGCCAAGCCCTTCATTGTCGAGGGCGGTATCTATCGGAATCCCTGGCTGGGTTTGGAAGTCGCCAAGCCCGAGGGTTTCAGGTTCGGCCGGCTCGACGCCGCCTGGCCGTCGACGCTCCTGGTTGAGATGAAAGGCCCGGACGGAAGCCGCCTCGAGCTCCACGAGATTCCGGTCGATCCCTGGGAAAAGTTCGAGGAGGCCTCCTGGAACGTCCTGGTGAAGCTCAGAATCGAGGGCGCGCGCCGGACCGTAGATCTTCGAAGCGGGAAAGCTTTTGAGGTCAGGGGTGATGCCAAGGCCGGCTTGGCCGTCCCCGGCGCGAGCGAAGTCTGGGTTTTTAAGGCCGAGGGAAAGGAAGCCCTTGCGGCGTTGGACGATATCGTTCGAACAATTCGTTTCGGAAAGATATGAAAAGATCGAACCGGAGGCGCCGGACCTACTTTAGGATGGGATTGTTGTCTTTCTCGTCCGCGATCCGGGTCGTCCTCCCGTGGCCGGGGAAGACCCTGGTCTCCCCAGGAAGAACGAAGAGCCGTTCCCGGATGCGCCGGATCATGTCCTTCCTCAGCTTGGGGATTTTCCGCTCGTCGTCCGTTCCGACCTTCCCGATATCGTTTTTGAAGAGAGTGTCTCCCGAAAACAGGCAGTCCCCGACGAGGAAACAGACGCTTCCGGCCGTATGGCCCGGGGTGTGAAGGACTTCGATCCGAAGGCTCCCGAATTCGAAAGTCTCCCCGTCCCGCAGAGAACGGTCCGGCTTGGTTTCGTAATAATCCGAATCGTTCTTGGGAACGCAGATCGGCGCCTTGAACAGGTCGGCGAAATACCGGTTTCCGCCGAGGTGGTCGCCGTGGCCGTGCGTGTTCAAAACGGCTTTGACCTCGAGCTTGCGGTCGGCCGCGAAATCCCGGATCCGCGGATCCGCGACGCCGGGATCGATCAGGACGACCTGTCCGCTGCCCGCATCGAAAACGAGATAGCCGTTTTCGTAGAGAGGGGGGAGCGTGCTCCCTTCCCCCCGGACGGCCAGGGCGAACCTCATGACGGCGGGTCCGCCCTCGCGGCCCGGCGGAAAATCCTCCTGGAAGATTCCCTCCGTGGGCCTCCCCGCGGCCCGGTAGACCATCTCTTTGAGCTTCAGATTCAGGAAATCTTCGATGCCGTTCGCCTCGGCCCGGTCCAGGACCTCGATCGCCATCGGATACATCTTGAAAAGATAATAAACGGCGGTCAGATTGTTATAAGCATTGGCGTGCCGGGGATCGATCCGGAGGGCCTCCTCATACTGGCGCCTGGCGTCGGAAAAACGCTGGAGCTGAAAGAGGATATTGCCGTAGAAGTAGACGTAGTGGCCCTTCATCCACTCCTGAGCCTGCCGCCTCCGCTTGGCGGCGTCCTGGAGGAGAATTCCCTTGTCGGTGATCTGGTCCCCGAAGAAATCGACCGAGCGCGCGTCCCGGCATGACGCGGTCATATCGTCGACGCTTTGGAGGCTGCGGAGGACGCCGTCCATGTTGTCAAGCTTCAACCGGTCGGCCCGGTCGCACAGCCCCACCATGTGGTCGTAGTCGGCCAGGGACAGTTCCATCTGAGACAGGGCTCTCGGATAGTCTTTTTGGATGTAAAGTATATTGGCAAGGTAATAGTGGGCGAAGGTGTGGCGAGGCATCTTCCGGACACACTCTTCCAGCGCGGCGACGGCCTTGCCGGTCTCGCCCCGTTCAAACTCCTTCAAGCCCTCGCTGAAGAGGGCATTCGAGGCTTGGAGCCCCTTGATCTCATCGTCGATAGGGCTTTTGTTCTGGCCCGTCAAGGGGGAGGCGAGGACAGCCAGGGTCAGCCCAAGGCAGAATCCAAGGAAATGGAACGAAGGTCGTTGGCGGCTCATGACGGCTCTCCAATCATGTCTCTATCCAGGTTCTGGCCTCATCTCTTGGAACAGATTAACCTCAAGAATCGTGCCAATCCCACTAGCCGCCGGAAAGCAATATACGCGAGGATGACATAACGCTCAAGGGTTAACCTGGCAACTTCTTTGCCCGGGGGAAACCCTTGTGAACGGCGGCGTAGAGGCGATCGTCGGCTGTGATCAGCGGGCATCAATGCCGGGTTGAACGTTCGCTCGAAATTGGTTACATTAAGATTAATTGCAATGGATCTGACCCCCCATCTCCGCGGCTTGGGAGCGCCCAAGAAGTACGCAAAGGGAGAATATCTGTTCAGCGCCGGGGAGAAGGCCGAAGGGTTCTATTTCGTGGTCGCCGGCGAAATCCGGGCCTTCACCATGGACGAACGGGGCCGCGAGGTCGAGGTCGTCCGGCTCAGGCCGGGCGATTTCCTCGGCGAGGCGGTCGCGCTGGCGGGCGGATCTTATCCCCTTTACGCCCAGGCCGTCCGCGATTCCCGGGTCCTCTATTTCGACGGGCGGCGGGTTCTGGCCGGCATGAGCAGGGATCCGGCGGCGGCCCGGTTCTTCGTCGAGCTCCTGGCCCGCAAGTGCCTGGTCCTTAACGAGCGGATCGAAGCCCTCGGCCTCCAGACGGTCCGGCAGCGGATCGTCCAATATCTCCTCTCCCGCTGCTCGGGGCGCGGCGCCTGCCTTGTCGAGCTTGCCGTCAAGAAGACCGATCTGGCCCGTCTCCTGGGGACCGTCCCCGAAACCCTCTCCCGAAACCTCCGCCAATTGCAGGAAGAGGGGCTGATCGAGGTTAAGGGGCGAAAAATCCGCGTTCTGGATTGCTCCAAGCTCAGAGGCGGCCTCGCCGGTTAAATGCGAACTTCAGGGGACACGATCCCGATTTCTTGAAAAATCGGGTCATGTCCCCCGAATTTCCCGGTCTTGACCTAAGTCAAGGAATTCCGCACGCCCTACCGTTATCCTATCCTTGAACTTCGAATCCCCTTCGCGGGATTCCACGGACGTTAGTCCGTGGAGGAACCCCCTTTCGGGGGCTGGCGCTCCGACGTTGGCGAAGCGCAGAGCTGCTGAAGTCAAAGTGCGGAGCTTCGGTAGCGAATTCCCCGCTTCGGGGACAGGCAGCCGCCTTGCAGTACTTCATGGAGCCGTATTATCGGCTCCATGGGTGCGCTCCAAAGCCTGCAAAGGGTAGATCCCACGGACGCAAGTCCGTGGAGCTTCAGTCAAGGAGTCGGAACATGGCCAAGAGAAAAATCATCGAAATCAACCGGGACCTCTGCAACGGCTGCGGCCTGTGCACGACGGCCTGCGCCGAGGGCGCCCTGGAGCTCGACGCGGAGAACAAAGCCGTCCTGGTCAAGGAAATATTCTGCGACGGCATGGGCGCCTGCCTCGACGTCTGCCCGACCGGGGCCCTGCAGGTCGTCGAGCGGGAAAGCTCGGAATACGACGCCCAGGCGGCCTACAAGCACGTCCTCAAGACCCGCGGCAAGGAGGCGGCCGCTCATGTTCATGGAATCGCCAAGGACCATGGACATCACCATAAAGCGGCCGCTCCCTTGGCCTGCGGCTGCCCGGGGAGCCTCGCCCGCGAGATCAAGCCCGCGGCCGCCGGCGCCAAGGGCGGCCGGAGCGTTTCCGGCGCCTCCGAACTCAGCCAGCGGCCGATCCAGCTTCACCTCGTGTCGCCGATCGCCCCCTATTTCAAGGAGAGCGACCTTCTGGTCGCGGCCGACTGCACGGCCTTCGCCCTGGGCAGCTTCCACCCCGACCTGCTCAAAGGCAAGAAGATCGTCATCGCCTGCCCCAAGCTCGACGAGACCCAAGGCTACGTCGAGAAGCTGGCCGAGCTCATCCGCCTCAACGACCTCAAGTCGCTGTCGGTGGCCATCATGTCCGTTCCCTGCTGCTCGGGCCTCTATCGAATGGTCCTGGCGGCGGTCGAGGAGTCGGGCGTCGATATCCCCGTCAACAAGATCGTGATCGGGATTGAAGGCAAGATCGCGGCCTGAGGCCCGAAATCAAGGGACATGTACTCGTTACGTGTCCCTTGATTTCGCTGTTATATCGACGCAGCGATTAATATCTGCGCCGCGAAATACGTCCCGAGGGTCAGAAACTGGCCGAATCTACGTTTTCTAACGAATCGGTTGACGGCAAGCGAAGTGTCCGACGCGAGGAAGAACGCGGCGCCGGCCAGGGATAATAGAGACTTGGAGTCCTCGAGCTGAAAATAGCGGTTCGCCGCGAGCGCGGCCATGCCCGTGATTATGAGAATGTAAACGGCGACGGGGATTCTCATCTTTCCCAAATGGGGCGAGAGGACGCCGAAGGCAGCGACCGCGAACGCCGTCAAGAGCAGGAGAGGCCCAACAGGCGGGCGGAGCGCGACTCCGGATAGAAACCCGGCGCCGTAAAACAGATTGGCGGCCAGGAAGCAGACGAGCCCTTCGATACCGCGCTTCTTCTTGAGCATGAGAAAAATGTCGCCCGCGAGCGATAAGAGCAAACCGGCTAGAATCAGCCGGCCGTAGGAGGACCTTCCGGGGATATATCCGATGACCGCGACATCGATGATGGCCGCCATCGTCAACGGCTTGAAGATATAAACGAGCCCGTACCGCCCGCGATAATCGGCCAAGACGGTCAGGGCTCCGGAGATTAAGGCCGCGATCAGGAGCACGGGAATGAGCGTCACTTGGTCGACGCCTCTTTCTCCCGGCGCAACCTCTCCCGCGCCTCGGCGAACATGGGCTCGGCGTAGCTCGAGTGCCAAGTCCGCTCCTCCCAGCTCCGCTTCTCGACCATCTTCAGAAACCCCTCGAACTCGGCGAAGTAGGAGCCGTAGATGTGGAAGCTGTCGACGAGGTCGGCGTAGCGGCCGACGCGGACCGGCCGCCCGATTCTTTCCCCGATCCGGGCCGCGATCAGGCTCTGGAGGTCGGTCAGGGCGAAGATGTTCATGTAGGCGGCCTTGTAGGCGTCGCGGGAGCGCCAGTGGCAATTCATGTTGAGGACCGGCTCGCCCTTTTCGTCGGGGAGGATCCGGCACCAGATCCGCTGCAGGCAGGGCGGGTCGTAGGTCGGAGGGTCGAGCTTCGGGTTCCAGGTGATGGCCTGGGCCCGGCGCGTATGGCTCGTTTGAGCAAGGTACTCAATGATATAGTTGATCTGGTCGATCGTCGCGCCCTCCATTTCGTAGGCGAACAGCCGTTTATGGTATGTGTAGGTCCACTTACCCTCCTCGGGAGCGATCCAGTGGTCGTGGACGCCCTCGACGACCTCCTGGCGGTAGATCTCGAGGTCCTCCAGGCCGCCCGGGAAGGCGCGGTGGATACGGGGCTCGGCGAAGGGGTCTTCGGCCACCCAGAGCATGGTGCAGTCGCGGCTGGGCGGATCCCCGGGCTTGTCGTACTCGGTCGGGACCGCCACACCCTGGGTCCAGCAGGCGAGGACCGCCTTTTCCCAGGCCTCGGGCAGGGTCCGGCCCTGGACGTACAGCGTGGGGATGTTGCCGTTCATGCGCGCCTCGCTTTCATGACGGAAGTCTTTCCTTTCTTATCACAGGCCTCCGCCCCGGTCAACGCGGGCGGAATGGAATGAGAGGATTCCCGAGGTTGACACGTCCCTTGAAAAGATATAATAATAATGCAAATGACCGCATTTTCATATATAAGGGAATAATTGAGGAGCTCTTATGAGTGAGATAAAAAATCTTTGCCTTCGTCTTCCTGATGAGGAGTATGAAGCCTTCGCGGCGATTTGCCGCGAGCGCGGATACAGCAAGACCGGAAAGATCCGGGAGCTGATCCGAACTCTGATTAAAGCGGAGATCAAAGAGGCCGCCGTAAGCTCGGCCGAATGGGAGCGGATCGCCTCCGGGCTCCGAGAAATCGAGAAAGGGGAGTCCATCGCATTTGGCGACCTCAAACAGCGGATCCGGAAAAGCGCTCTGGACCATCGCCAGGGTCGCAAAATCCGCAAGCCGGAGGATCGAAGGCCTTGAGCCGCGACTACAGAAGCGGATCATTCGCTGTATAGAGGAACTCGAAAAGGACCCCTTTCAGGGCGATATCAAAAAGATAAAAGGAACGGAAGATATCTTCCGTTTACGTTGGGGTTCATATCGGCTCTTTTTCAGGCTGGATTTCAGTTGCAGGACGATCGATATTCTTCTTTTTGAATCCCGAAGTCGGATCAAGGACAAGACGATCGGAAGAATTTGAGTCGGCGGCTGAACGCGCTCATTTGAAATGGAACCGGAAGCTGACGATGAAATTCAGTCCTTTCCCTGTCAGCTCGTCGTGGACGCTCTTGCGGGAGGGATCGCCGATCGGGATATAGGTCGCGAATCCCCAGAACATGCGGTAGACGAGTCCGGCGCTGATCGAAATGTAGCGGGGTAGATAGCCCGTCAACCCTGCGCCGAGATTCAGGCCGATCGCCCAGAAAGTCCCGCGGTCGAGAGGGGTGCGGGTGAAATCCTCTTTTTTCTTCGGGCTGAACCATTGGGCGCTCGCTCCAAGAAGGAGATAAGGGCTGATCGGTTTCTGTCCGAAGAGGTGGTAGCGCCCGTCAAGGTTGATCTGGTTCCAGGTGACATCCCCCCCGAGGCCCGGGTTGGTGAACGTGATGGTGTGCGCGGAGCTTAAGTAGCAGAATTCTATTACCTTGGATCGGCTCCCCCATCCGATGAGCGTCCCCCAGCCCATGCGGCTGTCGACCTCGACATCGCCTTTTCGAGTTGTCGTGACGTTCCTTGAATAGTCTCCCTGGAAACTGTTGAAGGGCAGGGCGAACCCGAGGTAGAA
Organism: Candidatus Aminicenantota bacterium; assembly: GCA_022867325.1. GTDB lineage: Bacteria > Acidobacteriota > Aminicenantia > Aminicenantales > JAFGBC01 > JAFGBC01. Next base: position 8,450 of record JALHUR010000215.1, read on the forward strand.
GGTGCCGCCTTTGCGCACCGGCTCTTGTGCGAGCGCCGGCGCCGCGGTCAGGATCAGAATTCCTATGATTGCGCGATGAATTTTCCTGGGCGATGTGTTTTTCAATTTGCGATCTCCTTCGTCTAATAGGCCGGTAGGAATTATAGCCGACGATCGACGATATTAAAATACTTATATCAAACGGCGAGAGTTCCCGCCGAGCGAGTATATCAAAAGAATATTGTTAGCCGAGTTGACCCGTTCGCCGACGCTAAGCCCCGCCTTTCAAGGCGGGGACGAGAAGCGAGGCTCAGGGTTAACCCCGAACAAGCCCCGGCATTCATGCCGGGGAGTCGAGGGGTTGACAAGCCTAGGCTTCTTAAGGGAAGAAATCTGGGGCGGCCCAAAACCCTTCCTGTCAAGCCATTTAAAAACCTTACTCTAGAGGGTATCGTCTTGCCATTTAAAAATCTTACCCTGGCGGAGAGGGGTTGAGGAGTCATAGGCTGCTCGAAACGACGTGGGGAGAGGAGAGTATCCGTGAGAGCGAGCGGG